>JAGQVR010000366.1 GCA_020437875.1 Flavobacteriales bacterium | reverse complement strand
ATTGTTGGCACCACTTCCAGAGGCGGTGCGGCTTGCCGTGGTGATCCCTTGTCGTAACGAGGAGAACTACATCGAGCGCTGTGTCCGCTCCCTGTTGGAGGACGCTTATCCGGGGGGGCAATTGATGATCCGTGTGGTCGATGGGATGAGCGATGATGGCACGCGACCCATCGTTGAAGCCCTGGCGCTTGCACACCCGCAGGTTGAATTGATCGATAACCCGGATCGCACCACGGCCATCGCCCTGAACCTGGGACTTCGGAAGGGAGGCTATGATGCGGCCATCATCCTGGGTGCCCACGCCGAGGTGGAGCCGGGCTTCCTGCAGGCCAATGTGGATGCCCTGCGCCGCGATCGGTCAGTGGGTTGTGCCGGCGGCATCATCGAGAACGTGTACGAAGGGGAGGTGGCACGACGGATCGGAGCGGCCATGGGGCATCCGTTCGGGGTGGGAAGTGCCCATTTCCGCACCGGACGCAAGGAAGGCTACGTGGATACCGTCGCCTTCGGCTGTTACCGGCACGAGGTGTTTGAAGGCATCGGATACTTCGACGATGAGCTCGTGCGCAACCAGGATGACGAGTTCAACTTCCGCGTCACGCAGGCCGGCTTCCGCGTGCTGTTGGACAAAAGGATCCGGTCGCTCTATTATGTCCGCGCCAGTTATGCGCGTCTGTTCGAGCAATATGAGCAGTACGGCTTCTGGAAGGTGTACGTGAACCGGAAGCACAGGACGGTCACGACCGTTCGACAGCTGGTACCCGCGCTATGGGTCGCTTTCGTTCTGGCCGGGCTGAGCCTTTCGGGTCTTTCCACCTCCATCGCGATCGGTTTCGGGCTTGGTGTGCTGGCATACTTGTTCGTGGCGTTGCGAAGTGCCATTCGTGCGGCTCCGGAGGTGGCCGACCGTTCTGGTGTGTTCCAGGCCTTCCTCGTGCTCCACGCGGGTTACGGCATCGGTTATCTGCGCGGTATCTGGGAGCTCCTGCTGCTAAGGCGTTCGCCCCGTACCAAGGACCATGCGCTCACCCGTGGGGATGCCACGACGACGGATGATACCGTGGCCTCGTTCATCAGCGTACATGGGGCCATCGCCGCGTTCCTCCTGCTGGCCTTCCCCTTCAGTATGTCATTGTGGCCTCGTGCCGCACCGGCCTTTCTGGCCATGGCGATCATCGCTCTGGTCGTGCAGCACTGGAAGGAGCGAGGGCGCCGACTCCCTCGCATCACGGAACTGCTGTGGTGGGGCGGGCTGTTCTACCTCATACATGTGGTGGGCATGGCTTGGAGCGCCAACAAGGGCTTCGGCCTCTTCGATCTTGAGGTGAAGGCGGCGCTGCTCCTGGTTCCGCTCCTGCACTTCGCCGTACCGGCCTCGAGCCATCGTGGTGGCCGGGTGATGATGCGGGCGTTCACGGCGGGTGTGGCCGTGTCCATCGTTATCGATGTGCTTGCAGCTGCGTTCCGCATGGTACGAATGCACCTCGGATCCGACGGCGACATGCCGATCGGGAGCTCGTCGGTCGAGTTCTTCTCCTCTAACGTGTCCCTCTTCCTTCACCCGTCCTATGCGGCGATGTACGCCGGGCTGGCCGTGTGCTGGGTCATCCTCATGCGCTCGCAGGGCATGCGCCACCTGCTACCCATCCTATTGGTGGGCATCGTATTGTTCGCATCGAAGATCGGCTGGGTGCTGCTGGTATTCGCAATGGTCGCCATGTTCGTACGTGTGGGTCGACGAGCGTTGCTTCCGGCCTTCGTGGTGATCACTGTCTTCAGCTTGTACACCTGGACTTCGCCCTTCATGCAGGAGAAGCTCGGACAGTTCAGCCATATCCTCGACCACGCCGACCCGCCACCGGATGCCACCGGGAGCTCTGAAGTGCGTATCCTCGTCTGGCGAGCGGCTTCGGAGGTTATCCGTGAACATTGGCCAATGGGGACGGGCACGGGTGATGTCAAGGATGAACTCGTCGCTCGATACGTGCATGATGGCTACAGCCACGCCGCTGAACTGCGCCTGAACGCGCACAGCCAGTTCCTGCAGTCCGCGGTCGCACTCGGCCTACCTGGATCGCTCCCACTGGTCGGCCTGGTACTTGTCCCGCTCGTGAACCTTCTGCGCCGTCGCGATGCCTTCGGTGTGGCCTTCATCGTGCTGTTGACGCTCGAGCTGGCCGTGGAGTCGGTACTGGAGGTGCAGGCCGGTGTCTTCTTTTTGGCCTTCGGAGCGTGGGTGCTTGCCTGGGGTGCCGGCCGCAAGGCCTGACACGGCCGGTGTGGGAGCTCGCGTGATCGTGCGATCTTCGTGCACGCACCGAACGCCATCCGGACATGATCCCATTCTCCCCGCCCCGCATCGACGACCGGACCATCAAGGCTGTGGAGGAGGCCCTGCGCAGTGGCTGGATCACCACCGGACCGCGGACCAAGGAGTTCGAGCGCAAGCTTGCCGCCTATTGCGGGGTACAACGCGTCATCGCCCTGAACAGCTGGACCAATGCGTGTGAGCTGGTCCTGCGTT
>JAGQVR010000365.1 GCA_020437875.1 Flavobacteriales bacterium | reverse complement strand
GGTGGGTGAGGTCTCCTCCGATGAGAGCCTCCGCTCAGCTGCTGCCCGGGCCCCTTCGCGCACGGTGCTCTTCGACCTGGTCCATCAGCCGATGGCCCGACAGGTGGCGCCCGTATCCACAGTCGCCAGAGCGGCCGAGGAACCCAGCACGGTGATCCAAGAGCCGACACCGGTCGTCGCACCCGAGATCGGTATCCCGGATCCGCAGCCCATCGCCCTCGAACGACCCGAACCGGCCTTGGAGGAGGCGGAGGTCGAGATGGCATCCGTGGAACCTGGAGCAGGACCAGCGCACGAGGGTGAGCTTGTACCGAGCGAAGTCGTTGAAGTGCCGGTGGAAGAGACGAACACCGACGCGACACCGTCCACGGAGGAAACGCCGCAAAGCGAAGCACCATCAACCCCGGAAGCGGATCCGCTGGAACAACAGATCATGGAGTCGGCGCTGTCGCATGCGTACGACATCAGTTGGCTGGAGGTTGACACACCGAAGGCCCGCAAGGAACCCATGAAGGCCCCGCCCGTCGACCTCCCGACGCCCAAGCCGGTGGTCCCGATCGCGCCGATCCAACCGAAAGGTGCGGCCCGGTTCGTGACCAGGCATGACAGGCTCTCCTTCACCGACTGGTTGGACGCTTCCACCGAAGCGCCCCGCCCCGAGCCTTCGGTACAACCACCCAAGCAGGAGTTCATACCGGAAGCGGCGGAGGATTGGCTGCGACAGCCGGAACCCAAGCCCAAGGCTTCTTCCCCGCCCCCCTTGGCACCCATCCAGCCCGTGCTGGAGAAGAAGGGGGAAGTGGATACCAAGGCCTTGATCGACAGGTTCATCCAGGAACAGAGTCCAGCGAGCCCGCAGAAGGCGGCCTTCTTCACACCGCAACAAGCCGCCAAGCGCAGTTTGGATGACAAGGCCGGCATGGTGACCGAGACCCTGGCGCGGGTCTATGCCAAGCAAGGGAACCTGCCCAAGGCCATCGAGGCCTACAAGCGGCTGGCGTTGAAATACCCGGAGAAAAGCGCTTACTTTGCGGCCCTTCAAAAAGAGCTTGAAGCTCAACTGAACAAGTAGCCGTCATGGTCGCCATCTCCATCCTCATCGTCATCGTAGCCGCCCTTCTCGCGCTGGTCGTACTGGCCCAGAACCCCAAGGGTGGTGGCCTCGCGGCCGGATTCACCGGTGCCCAGCAGATCGGGGGCGTGCAACGTACCGCCGACTTTTTGGAGAAAGGCACCTGGACCCTGGCTGGCGCCCTGATGGTGCTGTGCCTGATCTCGGCCGGCATCCAACACTCTGGCACCAGCGATCTGGACGAACTCGATACCCCGACTTTGGAAGCCGCCCAGACCGAGGAGGGTGGCGTACCCGTTGAAGATGTTCCTGCGGAGCAGGCTCCTGCCACGGACGGACAGTAGTTTGCCAGCTTGGCAGGCGGATCGTCTGCCGATCCTTGAGATATCAACAAGAAGGCTGTCCTAGTGACAGCCTTCTTTCGTTGGCACAGGCCTTGACAAGCGGGCGGACACGAAACGTATTGAACCACATGGCAACCAAAGTGAAACCCCTGGCGGACCGCGTGCTCGTGGAAGCCGCAGCCGCCGAAGAGACCACCAAGGGTGGTTTGTACATCCCTGACACCGCGAAAGAGAAGCCCCAGCGTGGCAAAGTGATCGCGGTGGGCAATGGCCGTGTGGCCGATGACGGCAAGGTGACCCCCTTGAGCGTGAAGGCCGGTGATGAGATCCTGTACGGTAAGTACAGCGGCACCGAGCTGAGCTACGACGGCAAGGACTACCTGATCATGCGCGAGAGCGACATCTACGCGGTACTCAACTAAGAACCCTGTACGGGCGCGTCATGACGCGCCCCAACTCATCCCCCAAGAAAATGGCAGCCAAGAACATCCAATTCGAGATCGACGCCCGTGACCGCCTGAAGCGCGGCGTGGACCATCTCGCCAACGCTGTGAAGGTGACCCTCGGACCGAAAGGCCGGAACGTCATCATCGACAAGAAATTCGGTGCCCCCCAGGTGACCAAGGACGGTGTGACCGTGGCCAAGGAGATCGAGCTGAAGGACGCCGTGGAGAACATGGGCGCCCAGATGCTGAAGGAAGTGGCCAGCAAGACGGCGGACATCGCCGGTGATGGCACCACGACCGCCACGGTGCTGGCCCAGGCCATCGTGACCGCCGGTCTGAAGAACGTGGCCGCCGGTGCCAACCCCATGGACCTGAAGCGCGGCATCGACAAGGCCGTGACCAGCGTGGTGGACGAGCTCAAGAAGATGAGCAAGGCCGTGGGCGACGACAACGCCAAGATCAAGCAGGTGGCCACCATCAGTGCGAACAACGATGAGTTCATCGGCGCGTTGATCGCTGAGGCCATGGCCAAGGTGAAGAAGGAAGGTGTGATCACCGTGGAAGAGGCGAAGGGCACCGACACCACCGTGGAGGTGGTGGAAGGCATGCAGTTCGACCGCGGCTACCTCAGCCCCTACTTCGTGACCAACGCGGAGAAGATGGAGG
>JAGQVR010000364.1 GCA_020437875.1 Flavobacteriales bacterium | reverse complement strand
GATCGTGATCGATGGGGCCAGCACGGATGGGACGCAGGATGTGCTCGCCAACTACCGTGATCGCCTGGCGCACTACGTGAGCGAACCCGACAAGGGCATCTACGACGCCATGAACAAGGGGCTGGCCCGTGCCACCGGCGAGGTCATCGGTTTCGTGAATGCAGGTGACCTCCTGATGACACCCGATACCATCGCCCACGTGGTGGCCGCCTTCCAGCGCAGCCATGCCGATGCTGTTTATGGCGACATCATCATGGTGGATGAGCACGACATCCACAAGGTCCACCGCACCTGGCTCAGCGGCACCTACCACCGCGAGAACTTCCGCAAGGGTTGGATGCCGCCGCATGTGGGCACTTTCATAAAGAAGAGCGCGTACGACCGCTTCGGCCACTTCAACACTGATTTGCGCATCGGTGCTGATTACGAGATCCTGCTGCGCTTCCTGTACAAGCACCGCATCCCCACCGTGCACCTGCGTGAAGTGCTCGTGCGCTTCCGCTTGGGAGGCATGAGCAACGGCAGCGTGAAGCACATCCTGAAGGCCAACCGCGAGGTGCGCGCTTCCTGGGGCTTGAACGGACTGCAAGCGCCGCCCTTGCTGGTCACGCGCAAGCTCTGGAGCAAGGTGCTCCAGTTCTTCCATTAAGTACAGATTCAGAGCCGGGTGAAGGTCGCCGTGGAGGCGGCCCGACCTTCCGTATCGAGCAGGCGCAGTGCGTATGTCCCGCTGGGCAGCTGCGACACGTCGATGGTCTGGTACACCAGGCCTGTGTACACCACCTTGCCCGTGGCATCGTTGATGGTGGCCATGCCCGCGGTCATTTCGCCGGTGATCATGATCCGACCGGACTCGATCGGATTGGGATGCAGCCGGATGTTCCGGCGCGTGGGTGCGTTCACCGCCACCATGTCGAAGATGGTCTCGGTACCGTCCAGGTCGGTCTGGCGCAGGCGGTAGTAGGCCGTACCGCTGAAGTTCCAGGGGTCCACGACGGAATAGTCCTGCACCGCGTTGCCATTACCGGCGCTCGGTACCTCCAATGCGGTCTCGAAGCGCTCACCATCCAGGGAGCGTTCCACCGTGAACATCGCGTTGTCCTGTTCCATCGCCGTGGTCCAACTCACCTTCACGCCCTCGGTCGCGGCCTCCGCATCGAAGGAGACCAGGTGGATGGGGAGCAGCGCGGCCGTGCAATTGACCTGCTGGGAGGGGATGCCCGGTCCGTTGATCGTGATCACCACGTTGCGACAGCCGAGGGAGGTCAGGGTGGCGGAGTTGCAATCACTGATCCCCCGCCAGGGGTTCGATCCGGTATCCACGATGCCCGTGCCGCCGCTGGTGGGTAGCGAGAAAAAGTGGTCCTGGCTGCCGCAATAGGCGCGGCCTTGCAGCGTGTACAAATTGCTCGGGATGTTCGATCCGCTGAAGGTGACGGTATACCCGATCCGCAGGTTGTAGTTGTACCCGTTCGGGCAGGAGCTCGGCTTCAACAGTTCACGCAGGGTGATCTGGATGTTGACCGAATAGCCATTGCTGGAGTTCACCGCGCACTGGGCCCGTAGGAGCCCCGGCATGAACAGCAAGAGGAGCAGGCCGAGCACATGTGCCGACCTCCTTCGCGTGGACCCCACGCCACCATCCCGACGCCACCTTCCAAGCATGGCCGGTTTCTACGGCTCTCCCGCACGAATGTTCCAGCGTTCAACGCCCGGCGTGCTCGTAGGCCAGGGCCATCGCCGCCTCCAGGGCTTTCGATCCAAGCTTGCCCAACTCCGCGATGGTGGCACCTTTCTGGCCCCATTTGCTCGGGTGCGGACGGAAGGCGGCCGTATCCTCTTCCAGTAACCGTGCCTGCAGGTCCTGGTCGAGCATCAGCACCACATGGCCCTCCTCCGGCCAAAGGGTCATGAAGGTCCGTCCCGGCTTGCCCCCGGGCTTCTTCGGTGCAAGTCGATAGGCCGGCCGGCCGAAGTGGTCGTACTCATCGGCTTTGAAGCGCTTCAAGGCCATGGCACGCGCGGCTTCCACATCCATGTTCCGAAGGTAGAAGCTGATCAAGCAGAAGCAGCGATGTCGGGTCACGCCTGCGGCGCGACTGCTCAATACGGACCACGGATGAATGCGGATGGACACGGATCGACACGGAAAAAGGTCTCGCAACTGATCTCATCCGTGGCCACGGTCAGCGCGAACGAAGTGCGGCGCTGTGGTTCCTCCCCTTGAATGCATGTGCCGGGGTCGCCGCCTGACCGACTGCGCTCAGAACAGCCGGAAGGAGAGCGTCGCCTGCCATTGCCAGCGGTCCAGGAAACGATCCATGACGATGCGTTGCTTGTCAAGATCGTTCACCGCGGTGGCACCGAAGTGCAGCGCTCCGGTCGTGGCCATCTCCGGGCTCAAGAGTTCATCATCCAATGCGCTCCCATGCAGCAGCGCGATGGCGATGGGGTCGCCGTGTACCACGTAGGATTCATCCTTGCCGAGGGCGAAGGGATCGCTGGTGTCCAGGATCTTCTGGTGCAAGCTGTGTG
>JAGQVR010000363.1 GCA_020437875.1 Flavobacteriales bacterium | reverse complement strand
GATGCGGAAGCCGACCTGTCCGTGGCTCGCCGGCTCGTTCACATTGCTGTCGGGCAGCATGATGTTCGCGAAGCGCCACTCCACCACGCGACCTGATTTGAAGGAGATCGCACAGGGGTGCGTGGAAGCGCCTGCTTGGAATGTGCTCATGTCCAATTCCGCCGCGAGCGTATCAGTGATCACCACCGTGAACGCCGTATCCGTACCCGTGTTCTGGAAACGGATGCTGTAATCCAGTACGCTGTCCACGGCGAGGTCGTATAGCTCGCGCGGCCACACCAGCTTGTCGTTCGGGTCGAATGAGCCGGTGATGATCTGATGCGCGGTGTAGGTATTGTTCCAGAGGACGGTCTCATCAAGGGGCTGAAAGGCCGATGCGGTGATCGATATCTCTTGTCCCAGCAGTAGGGGATCGGCCGGAAGCTGACCATGAACAAGGATGGTGTGCTGTTCATAATCTCCCAAGGCCGGCAGGGACCACGTGAGCGTGCCACCTACGACTGATGTGGGCGTGATGGAGGCGGAGGCGAACGAGATCAAAGGGTCGAGCTGCACCGTGGCCGTTAATGGCCCGGATGGGTAGGTCGATGCGTTGGTGAACTGGATGGTATGTGTCACGGAGAAGCCTGGCCGCGCTGCTCCGATAAGGGCCGCAGCCACGATGTCGAGCTTGGCCACGCTGCTATCACCCAATAGGACCTGCGCCAATGGCGATGCGGCCGAAGTGCTGAATGGTACAGGTTCCGACGTAGGACAGATCGGTACGAGTCCATTGTATACGACATCGATGGTGAAATCACCGTAAGGCACGCGGATGTCATAGTCGCCATTGGCATCGGTGAGGCCGTAGATCGGTCCGGGCAGAACGCGGAGCACCTGGCTCGGCACCCTGGGCTCCGAAGGGCCGGCGTCGCAGCTATGGTCTTCATCGAGGAACAGGGTGCCTTGCACCCGGCTAAAGGGCAGGGAGAATTGGGTGCAGACCGTGCCAGTGGAGAACGTGTCCGTGTGAAACAGCACTGTTCCGCTGAGCACATGCGTGACGGTCAGCGAGCCTTGCCCGAAGGCGCAACAAAACCCATCATCGAAGACGTCGCCCAGGCAGAAGTAGAAGTTGCCGTCCGGCAGGTCCAGGAGAACGGTGGGCTGCGGATAGCTACCTGGCGTTGGTTGGTCCTCATACCCGCCCTGAATGTGATTGTAGCTCACGTTCGTTCCGTCGATCTGCCAAATGGTCTCCGAGCCATATTGGTCCGTGGTAAGGTTCACGGCGATCTGGTTCTGTGCTAAGGCGTTCGAGCCGATGCCGAGAACGAGCGGTATGAGGAAGATCGCACGCACGAGTGGTGAGTCTGTTGGTCAACGAATGTAGAGGTCTATCCCGATGCTCGACCGTGGAGATGTAGATCAAGGCGCTTGAAGAGCAGCTGGCGGTGCCGAAGTGATCAGTGCTAAGGCATCTGTTCCGCTCTCACTGCAGTCGGTACCACGCCGCCGATCGTTTGCAGGATGATGTCCCGATCATTCGTTTCCCCGGTGTATTTGATCTGTCCGTTCAGGTCGATATCGCGCGGATCATAGATCGCGGATACCACATTCGTGGGGACCATACCGCCGATGGCCACAAGGACCCGGTCACGATCGTTGTCGGAACCGGCATACTTCACCACGCCATCCGCGTTGCCATCGCCGGGCCAAAGGACCGCAAGGCCGCCGACCGAGGCACGTGCTTCCGTACCATAAGTTGCCGTGGCGGCTGTGGTGAAGTCCACCACCGTATTGGTCGGACCCAACGAGATCGCGGTATTCGTCATGCAGCCCAAGTGGTTGCGATGGCGGATCGCTACGTGGTAGTTCCCCGCGGCCATGTTGAACAGGACGGGGCCGCTTCCTGTGGTGCTTACCACATCGCCATCGCGTTGCACCAAGGCACTCTTCGTGGCAAGCACCGGATAGGGTGCCGTGCTGCTGCGTAGTTCCACCACCACCCAATCCACAATGGCATTGTCGCCGGTAACAGCGAGCACCGGTGTTGTGGTCGTTTCGCCACCGCCGTTCACGTGTGCATAGCCGAGTGCGGTGTAAGGTTCGGTCAACGGGATCAGGCCTGCGGTGCGCAGTCCATCGCTCATCCGTTGAGTGGCTTCCTCATGCGGGCCGCCAAGAAGAACCCGCGGTGAAAGGACGACCCCCGGTGAAGCCACGGTCAGCACGCTCGGATCGGTGATCACCGGTGGGTTGTAGTCGAAGTAGATGTTCGCCGTGCTGCCGAACTGAGCACCATTCAATAGACCCGGGTCAGGAGCCAGGCTGAAACGGACGAAGCCGTGACTATCGGGCTCGTTCGAGGTGCTGTCGGGAAGCATGATCTGTTCGAAGGTGACGCGCAAGGTGCCATCGTGGATGTACCACGAGCAGGGATGGCTGCTGGCAATGAACTCCACGGAGCTCCAGACCAGATCGGAACTCAGCGTGTCCGTGATGATGACACGTTCGGCCAGGTAAGTCCCGGTGTTCTGGAACCGGATCGTATAGGTT
>JAGQVR010000362.1 GCA_020437875.1 Flavobacteriales bacterium | reverse complement strand
ACACCGCTGATCTGGATGTCGTCGATGGCCATGTCGCTGGTGAAGCTGGTTCCGGTGGTCCCGTGGAAACGGATGCGGGTCTCCCCGCCCACGAATGCGCTCAGATCGACCACCGCCTGTTGCCAACTGTTGCCCAGGTTACCGCTGAGGGTATGCACCCCATTGGACCAGGCACTGCCGTTCCAGACATCCACACGCAAGCTGCCCATGGCGGCCCCGTACAAATGGTACCAGAAGCTGAGCTCAGCAGAAGTGAGGCCGCTCAGGTCGATGCACGGCCCATAGAGATCGGCCGCCTTGTTCGGGTTGTTCGGGCTGCTCGATTCGGTGTAGAGGTAATGGCCCGTGCCGGTGGTGTGGTCGCCTGTGGGGCCGGTGCTGGCCGTTGGTGTCGAACCCGTCTGCCAGGTCCAGTCCATGTCATCGCCCACCGATTGATACCATTCGCCGAAGTCGGTCTCGAACGACTCAGCGTATGGCAGGATGCCGGTGCAGATCGCTGGTACGCAGAAGGGGATCGACACGGTCGAGGTGAAGATGCTCGGGGTCTGCGTCAGCGGCAGTCCATCGGCATCGACCACGGACACCGAGCCGTTCCCATAGCTACAGCAATTGCCGTCACCGAAGCTGTCGTTGATCATCAACGTGTAACAGCCGATGGGCAGGCAGAGCGCGACATCGGGTTGGGGATAGGTCCCATTGGATGCCTGCTGGGTGTAAGGTCCCCCCGAGGTGACCACCGCGCTGTTGCCATCGAGCAGCTGCCAGGTGGTCTCCTCCCCGTAGCGGTCGATGTTCACCTTCACCGTGACGTTCAGACAAGCCGATGTGGTGAAGGAACGGACCGACGAGGCGGCGCTCGAACCACAATCATTGTCGGCGGTCACCGTCCAGTAATAGGTGGTCATTCCCTGGTCAGCGATCGTGGGAGCATACGAGGTGCCCACGACGCCGGTCGCCGTCTCCACCAGAGGGCTCATCCCCGCGTTGGTGGCAATGCGCACTGTGTAGCCCGTGGCCAGTGGGCTCGCGTTCCAGGTGAGGGCCGATCCCGGAGCCACACCGGTGGCACCGTCGGCTGGTTGCACCAAGGTCACCGCAGCCGGTTGGGCGCCAACGACCAAGGTCAGCGCGAGGCTCTTCGGGCCTGAGGCACTGGCCGCGTTCAGCGTGAAGGGATAGCTCCCCGGGGTGATCCCGGCGGTGTTCGATACGGTCAAGTTGCTCGTACCTGCGGGCGTGACCGGGTTGGTGCTGAAGGACACACTGGCCGCCCCCGGCAGGCCGGAGGTGCTCAGCGCGACCGGTGAGCTGTAGGCGAGAATCTGGCCGATCTGGATGGCATAGGTCGCGGCGGTCGGCTGGCACACCGAAGCCGTGTTGCTCGTCACGGTCATCGTGTAATCCGGTGTGGAGGCGACCGTGATCGTGAAGTTGGTGTTCGAGATGTCGTAGAAGATGTTACCGTTCGCACGCACCATGATCCGGGCGGTCGTCGTGGCGATGTTCGGTACCGTGATGGTCTGCGTGCCATCGTTCGGTGTCGCGCTCAGGATGGTGGTCGGATAGGTCAGTCCACCATCCGTTGAAAGCAGGATGTCCACGTTCGCGCAGCTCACCGGGGAGGCGGTCGTATTGGCCACGTCCCACGTCACTGTCTGCGTGGAAAGTCCGGCCCAGCTCACCGCCGTGTTCGGTTGCGTCACGAGGAACGGCCCGCTGGCCCCGTTGACCGTGACGACCATGTTATCCTGGCCGTTGCAACCCCCGTTCGCCACGTTGTCCCGCACCGTCAAGCGGAAGTTGTAGGTGCGTGCAACGCTGGAGAGCACCTCCCAGGTCGGGGTGGTGTTGGCGATCACCGCGTTCAAGTTGGGCATGTAGCGCACTGGCGAGGTCATGGGCAGCAGGGGTTCCCAAGCGGGACCGCCGGTGCTCGTGGCCATAGGCGGCATGGTCGCCACGGCCGGGTCCATCTGCTCCCAGCTATATGTAAGCACGTTACCGCCGTTCGCATCGCTACCGCTGCCTGTGAGGATGAAGGGCGTTGAGCGCGGGATCACACGATCAACGCCGGCATTGGCCGTGGGAGCGACCTCGGGCACCAGGGACACGGTGGTGGGGCAGCTGCTGCTCGTACCGGCGGTGACGTTCGCCGCGATCTCCTGCATGCTGTAACCACCGAACATGGCGATGCTGTGGGCGGCGACATCGGGCGCACAGATGCCCGCGTAGCCCATGATGGTGATGCCACTGCCCACCTCCACAGAGGCGGAGGCGGCCCTATTGCACGCGTTGTTCTGCGTGTGGTTCGCGCCATACTGGTGCCCCATCTCGTGCGCCACGTAATCGATGTCGAAGCCATCTCCGACCGGGTTGGACTGCCCCGTAACACCCATGGCCTTGCGGGTGCTGGAACACGGGGAGTTGAGCGATGCGATCCCACCTCCACCGGTGCTGAAGACGTGCCCGATATCATAGTTGGCTGTTCCGATGACCGCATTGCAGGTCGCCTGGTTCTCGTCCAGCATGGTCGCGCCGTCGTTGTTGGTGTACGGATCG
>JAGQVR010000361.1 GCA_020437875.1 Flavobacteriales bacterium | reverse complement strand
CGACGAGGCCATCACCACGCCCACCGAGGAAAGCGTGCGCCGCGCCATGGCCATCCAGCTCATCATCAACAAGGAGCTCGGCCTGGCCAAGAACGAGAACCCGCTGCAGGGCAGCTTCATCATCGAAGAGTTGACGGACCTTGTGGAGGAGGCGGTGTTGACGGAGTTCGATCGGATCACAGAGCGCGGTGGTGTATTGGGTGCGATGGAAACGATGTACCAACGCAGCCGCATCCAGGAAGAGAGTTTGTACTACGAGACCTTGAAACACACGGGCGAGTATCCCATCATCGGGGTGAACACCTTCCTGTCGAGCAAAGGCTCACCCACTATCCTGCCGAAGGAAGTGATCCGCGCCACCGAGGAGGAGAAGGAAGCGCAGATCGCCACGGTGGAGAACCTCAAAGGCGCATACGCCGAAGAAGCCGCGACCGCCATCAAGAACTTGCAGCAGGCCGCCATCCGCAACGAGAACATGTTCGAGGTGCTGATGGAGGCGACGAAGTATTGTTCGTTGGGGCAACTGACTGACGCCATGTTTGAAGTTGGCGGGCAGTACAGAAGGAACATGTAGTCGTGCATGAATGATACTCAGCAGCCACCGTCCAAAAGTCCGTGTGACGTTTCCTCATCCGGCTTCTGGTATCACGATATCTAAAATCGTTGTGAGCAGTCATCTTAACCGAGCCCCAGCCGACTGGGCGGAGGATGTGCGTGCGACTTTCATCGAAATCGTCCAGTCCATGAAGGGCATCCATGGTTCAGAGCATGAGTTCCAGCGCTTCCGAGTTAACCTCGATGACTTAATGACTTCACGGGATATAATCCCAATCTTTCCTTGTAATGTCGTTTTACCGATTCTGAGCTCAGCCAGCGGCACACCGAGATCCACAGACTTTGATTGCCCGGAGCTAACCATGGAATTACGCTCAAAGTCGAGCATTGAGTTAGAGTTGTCCGACTTGCATCATACGTGGGAGTGCCCCATAACGTATCTGTAGACCTGCGGTCATTTCAGATTCTGACGCTGCTCGGCATTGCTTGCCAATATGGTGGAAGAGGGGAGCCTAAACCGCCGCAGGGTCTCCCGTCTTCGGGGACCCTGCGTTCTTAGGCGCATCACCTCGCCCACGCGCGATATCTGGATGGCGCTATCACACCCGCTTCCTCCATCGATCCCGCAAGCGTGGACATGTACGGCTTTCCGCCTTCGCGGACTGCTTCGGCGAAACACAGACTTGCTGAAGTCGAAGAGCCGGTAGAGCAAGCTGCTCTGCGTTCTGCTTGGAGAAGTCCAGCTCGTTGTCGGTGATCTGAAAGCGGTTCGCGAGTCCGAACGGATCGTCATGTCACTGACCCACCTCATTCCACCACCAACGGAAAGCTCACCTCGATATCCGTCTCGCCACCGGCGTTCGTGATGTCGCCGCTGGTCACGCCCGCAGCCGTCTTGTCCGGTTCGTGGCGCAGGGTGACGAGCACGGTACCGTTGCTCGCTGCACCGATCATCCACATGCTCTCCAGGCCGATCGGGTTCCCGTCCGCATCGCTGTCCGCATAGGTCACGTTGGCATTGGCACCGCTCACCTGATAGAAGAACTGGTGTACATCACCTTCCTCCTCGATCTCGGTGGTGATGGTGTCGGATGGGCTCACGCTTTCGTTCAACGCCTCGATCTCCACAAGGTAGGTCGAATCGGCGCTCAAGGTGTCGGCCATGATCACCGGGGCGTTGCCGCCAACACCGTCGAGGTCCCGGAATAGGAAGTGCTTGTGCTCCGAGCCGCCGGTGGAGTGGAAGTGGAGCCGCAGGGTGGTGATGAGCTCCTCCTCATTGACGGGAGGCGTCGTCGGTGTCACCACATCATCCTTGTCCTTCTTGCACGCCGTGATCATCGCTGTGGCGATCAGGGCATAGGCCATGTGTTGCAGTCGCTTGTTCATGGTGTAGTCGTGTTTTCGTTCAATTCAGGCGTTGCCGCCGAAGCGGTAGGTGATCCAAAGCGCGATGTCGATGCCGCGCGCGTCGGCGTAGTAGCGGAAACGGTCCAGGTAGTCGCGGTAGGCCGTGTTGAGGAGGTTGCTGCCACGCAAGCCCACGCGCAGTTCGTTCTTCCCCAGTGGCCGCGCGGCGGAGGCGGAGAGGCCCAGCAGGTGGTAGGTCAGCGGCGGATCGGTGAAGTCGAGGCCCACGGGGATTCGCCGCTGCTCGAAGACGAAGGAGCTCGTGGCGGCGATCTCCACTTCGTTCCAACGACCTGTCCTTTGCGGCGTGTACGCGATGCTGTTCTCCACGCGGTCCGAGGGCATCTGGAAAAGCCATTCATCATTCGCCAGATCACGGCCGCGCACGGTGGAGGCGCGCAATTTCCATGTGAAGGGACCGGTGATGCGCAGGTCGAAGCTGGCATCGAGCCCGCTGATCAGTGCGTCGGTGGATACGTAGTTGAAGACGGGGAAGGCCCCGCGGATGGTGAGCTGGTAGCCGGATGGTCGCAGGTAGATGAAGTGGTTGATGCGCGAGGCGTGGGCGGTCACCAGCGCATGTGCCCGGCCGTTGAAGAGCGCCGTCTCCAGGTCGATCACGCCCT
>JAGQVR010000360.1 GCA_020437875.1 Flavobacteriales bacterium | reverse complement strand
CGTTGTGGATCACATGCAGCACGCCGTCGGTGATGTACCAATGTTGATCGTGGCTGCTGGCCACGAAGGTCATGCTCTCCCATTGCAGGTCGTTGGAGAGCGTGTCCAGGATCACAACCCGTTCTGCATGGAAGGTCCCGGTGTTCTGGAAGCGGATGGAGTACTCGATGGGGGTTGATCCAGCAGCCACCTCATCCGGTGTTAGACGTGCCGGGTTGAGCAACTTGTCGTTCGGGTCATAACTGCCGACCACGCTATCGGTGTAAGTGGCGGTGTTGTCGAGCGGCGTTTCATCAGAGGCGACCGGATCGGCAATGAGCGTGTGGATGATGCTCGTTCCCAAGGGCACGTTGGCCGCGGTGTTCAGGTCCACCACGATCTGCTGCACGCTGCCGACGGGCATGGCCGGGAAACTCCAGGTGGCGGTGTTCCCGCTCTGTGAAGCGGGTGCGATCGAACTGCCCAACCAGCTCTGGTCGGCATCGAAGGTGAGCGCGAGGGTCGCATCGACTTCCGTTGTGCCGTAGTTCTCACATCGCAGGTACACTTGGTTGTCGAAGCCGGGTCGCGCGGGATCCGCATACACGAATGCACGCAGGTCCTGAATATTCGGGATGAGCGCGACGGCGAAGTCGTTGTCGGTGTCGGTATCGCCCATGTTCGGGACATCGGCGACGTGGGATGCTGGTGCGATGCTCTGGATATACGGGTAGTTGGTCGCGGCGGTGATCGTGTAGCTACCCGGTTGCACTCCGATCTCCCAAGTGCCATCACTGGCGCAGCTTGCCATGTTGCCGTTGGCTTGGAGGGTGACCGTGGCTTGAGACAGCCCAGGCTCGTTCGGGTCGAATGAACCGTTCCCATTGAGGTCACGGAACACGCGGCCGGCGATACCAGGGTAGGAACCGGGGCAGGTGCTGTTGAGGACGGAGCAGTAGATAGCCTGCTCTTCTGTTATAATAGCTCCCGCCAGAGAATAATGAGGAAGTGAAGTCGGCCAATTAGGCATGCATCTTCCTTCCCACCATATCCCGAGGTACAGGTGCGACAAACTGTTTGGAAGGAAGGGCATGCATTCCATGGGCGAATCGACCACCAGTGTATCGAGCAGATCAGGCCATCCTGAACTGATCGGGAACTGGACCGCGTTGCAGTATAAAAACTCAATTTGGTTCGGCCACGTGATCTCGTTCATCGCAAGGAAACCACCCATGAATAACTGCCGGGTTTCTACGTTGGACATGTCAAGTGATGCACAATAGAGGTCGATCGTCGTTGAAGAGGCCGAGATGCTCGGGAGTATGATATCTGTGAGACCTCCGGATAACTGATGTTGAAAGATGAAAACACCCACTCGTGCGGTATCATTCCAGGCGACTTCGACGAGATCCACCAAATGGACCTGTTCAAGGTGATCCGGAAAGGACTCGATCTGGAGAATGCCTCCCGTTCCAACTCCCGGAGACATTTGATCGACATATAAGTACTGCATCTCAGGAGGTAAGGGGCCTAGTTCAATGACCTCATTGCTCCCTAATATCAGAAGCTGCTCCAGGACACCAGGAAGATCAGGGATACGCAATGTGTCAGCAGTAGCAGCATCTCCAATTGAAACTAACAACCATGTCAATGCTGAAAGTTGATCGATACCTGTCAGATCGGCGACCGAACTGAATGAGGTGATGTTCAAGTGCAACGTGTCGATCTCCAAGATGCCGCTATCCGATACATCCAAATTGCCGCTCTCATTCACCAAGCCTGGCACCTGGGCGTTAATAGCATCTCGCAGTTCCAGGCACGGGATGAAGACTTGAGCCTTCCCATTAGTTGCAGCGAGGCAGATCAGTCCGGCAAGGACCGGGGCGGCGAAGAGTTTCATCATGTGTCTGTATTGTCAGTATTGATCGTTGGCGCGTGACGTGATCCGCTTGGATGGTTCCGGGATATGAAGTTACCCGAACTTGAAGACGTGGCCATCCCGCATCCGCTGCCTGCCCTCCCATCCGCCACGCATTCCCCACCTTTGCCCCCAACATGAACTTCATCGACCACATCCGCATCGAATGCCGCTCCGGCAAGGGGGGCAAGGGCAGCAGCCACCTGCGGCGCGAGAAGTACATGCCCAAGGGCGGCCCCGACGGCGGTGATGGCGGCCGCGGCGGCCACGTGATCGTGCGCGGCAACGCCCAGCTCTGGACCCTGCTCCACCTGCGCTACACAAAGCACGTGATCGCGGAGGACGGTGAGGTGGGTGGCAGCAACCAATGCAGCGGCCGCAGCGGCGCCGACCAGGTGATCGAGCTGCCGCTGGGAACGGTGATCAAGGATGATGAGACCGGCGAGGTGCTGGCCGAGGTGACCAAGGACAAGGAAGAGCATGTGCTCTTCGCCGGTGGACGCGGCGGCCTGGGCAACCAGCACTTCAAGACGAGCACGAACCAGACGCCGCGCTACGCACAACCCGGCGAACCCGGCATCGAGAAGTGGGTGGTGATGGAGCTGAAGGTGCTGGCCGATGTGGGCCTCGTGGGTTTCCCGAACGCCGGCAAGAGCACCTTGCTCAGCGTGATCACCGCGGCCAAACCGAAGATCGCCGACTAC
>JAGQVR010000359.1 GCA_020437875.1 Flavobacteriales bacterium | reverse complement strand
GACCTCCAGCGCGAACGGGAGTCGCACGGCCATACCAGCGGACCTGCAGCGCAGCAGCACCTACCTCGAGCATCCGGTCTTCAACACGCACCACACCGAGACGGAGCTGATGCGCTACATGAAGAAGCTGGAGAACCGCGACTTCTCATTGGTGCATGGCATGATACCGCTCGGATCCTGCACCATGAAGCTGAACGCGGCGTCCACCTTGTGGGCGATCACGCGGCCGGAGTGGGCCTACATCCACCCCTTCGCCCCGCTCGACCAGGTGAAGGGCTACCAGCAGGTGCTCGCGGAACTGAGCGATGCGCTGGCGAAGGCGACCGGCTTCACCGCCGTGAGCCTGCAACCGAACAGCGGCGCTCAAGGTGAGTATGCCGGATTGATGGTGATCCGCGCTTATCACGAAGCGCGTGGCGACCACCAGCGGAAGGTGGCCTTGATCCCGAGCAGCGCGCACGGAACCAACCCTGCCAGCGCGGCCATGGTGGGCATGGAGATCGTCGTGGTGAAGGCCGATGCCGACGGTCACGTGGATGTCGACGACCTGAAGGCGAAGGCCGAACTGTACAAGGACCGCCTGAGCTGTCTGATGGTCACCTACCCGAGCACGCACGGTGTGTATGAGGAGAGCATCCGGGAGATCACCGGTGCCATCCACGCCAACGGTGGCCTGGTCTACATGGACGGTGCCAACATGAACGCACAGGTCGGCCTGACCTCGCCCGGAGAGATCGGTGCGGACGTCTGCCACTTGAACCTGCACAAGACCTTCGCCATCCCGCACGGCGGTGGTGGTCCCGGCATGGGCCCCATCTGCGTGAACGACAAGCTGAAGCCCTTCCTCCCCGGCCATGTGCTGGTGAAGACCGGCGGCGAGCAGGCCGTACATGCGGTGAGCGCCGCACCTTGGGGCAGCGCCCTGATCCTGCTGATCAGCTATGGCTACATCAGGATGCTCGGCGGCGAAGGATTGACCGAGTCGACGCGTTACGCCATCCTGAACGCGAACTACCTGCGTGCGAAACTGGAGCAGCACTATCCCATCCTCTACGTGGGCGATGAAGGCATGGTGGCGCACGAGATGATCCTGGACTGCCGCGATTTCAAGCGCTCGGCGGGCGTGGACGTGAGCGACATCGCGAAACGCCTGATGGACTACGGCTTCCATGCGCCAACGGTGAGCTTCCCGGTGGCCGAAACGCTGATGGTGGAGCCCACGGAGAGCGAAAGCATGGCCGAACTGGACCGCTTCGTGGAAGCGATGGTGGGCATCCGCCAGGAGATCGCGGCGCTCGAACGCGGCGAGTCCGACAAGGCGGACAACCTGCTGAAGAACGCACCGCATACGAGCGAGGAGGTCTGCGGCAATGATTGGACGCATCCTTACACACGCGAGCAAGCCGCCTTCCCAGTGGCGGTGAACCGCGACTGGAAATACTGGCCCGGCGTCAGCCGCGTGGACAACGCGTACGGCGACCGCAACCTCATCTGCACCTGTCCTCCGATCGAGGAATACGCGACCGTGGAAGCATGAGGATCAGTGTTACGGCGCTTGCGCTCAGCGCGACTTGGATGATGGCGACCTCGGCGTTCGCGCAACCGCGCGCCGATGCCTGCTTCTTCGCCAACGACTTCGAGGGGGACGATGCCTTCAATGGTTGGGACCTCGGCCCACAGGTTGAACGTCGTACGCCGGAAGGCGAAGGGCTCGGCGAGTTCGTGTCGGCCTGGACCGTTGGGAATGCCGGAGATGCCAATGCGGAGGGCTACTTCGCTGTGATGGACAGCCCGATCGACAACCGGTTCGCCATGGCCAACGATGCCGCCTATCCATGCAATTGCGAAATGGGCGATGTGGCGCTCACCTCGCCGTTGATCGACCTGACCGGTCGGACCGGGGTCGCGCTGGAGTGCCGGGTCTTCCATGAAGGGCTCTTCGCCTCGGGCCCGGCTGTGATCGAGTACAGCACGGTCTCCGGGGAATGGACCAGCCTGGATACGATCGAAGCCATTGCTGGTCAATGGCAATGGTTGAACCTTGACCTCGGAGCCGCTGATGGTGCCACGGACTTCCGGCTGCGCTTCCGATGGAGCGATGGTGGTGCGTGGGCCGGTGGCTTCGCGGTGGATGACATCTGCCTGCGCGAGCGACGCGTCCACGATCTGGTGGTGTCCCGCGCCCAGCTCGGCGCACAACAAGCTTCCGCTTTCGAGACCGGCGACCAGCGCCTGTATTACAGCCAGCTTCCGGTCTCCCAGGCCGGTCCTGTCACCGTGGCCGCGCTGGCAAGGAACGGCGGAACGGCAAGCCTGCATCAGGTCCAGCTTTCGGCCGAGATCACCTTGAACGGCACCACCTACGGGCCATTCGCTGCTGAGCCGATCAGCGAGTTGTTGGCCGGTGAGGAGCGGGAAGTGACCATCGCGACCGGGTGGCAGCCCGACGCTCCGGGTGTGGCGGTGATCGACTTCGTGGGCAGTGCGGATGAAACGGACGAGGCCCCGGAGGACGACATGGCCACGGGCAGTGTACGCTTCACAGGGACGGGCTGGGACAATGGCTACAGTGCGATGGCCTGCGACGATGGTCTCGCAACCGCTTCC
>JAGQVR010000035.1:5277-16312 GCA_020437875.1 Flavobacteriales bacterium | reverse complement strand
GCACGGGCATCACACCGCCGAGCGTGGGGTTGCCGCTGCTCAGGCTCAGGTCCACCTTGCTCCAGTCCTCGCCGGTGCTGTTGGTCACCTGGGCCTTCATCAGCAGTTCGATGGGCTGGCCTGTGGTCTTCGCGCGCAGGTCATAGGCCGGTAGCCAGCTCGCGCTCGGTGAGAAGTAGGTGAGGACGAAGGAGGCGCTCACCTCCGCCGAGCTGGTGATCTCAACGACCACCTCGCTGGTGGGTGCGGGTGCCTGGGCTTGGTACTGCGCTAGTTCCTTCCGCAGTTTCTCCGCTTCGGTGTTGATGGTGGTGAGCTTCTCCTGTTGGGCGAGCCAGTTGGTCTTGGTGGTGATCAGTCGTTGTCGCACGTAGTCGTTCACCGCTGTGAGTTGTGAAGCGGTCAAGCCGTTCTGTTGGCCGCCGATGCTGCTGTTCTTGTTGAGCAGCTGTTCTTCGTTCACCCAGACATCCTGCATCGCCTTCTCATAGGCCCAGTCCTTCTCCAACTTCTTGATCCGGTCCTGGAGCACCTCGATCTCCTTCTTCTTCGGGCTTTCGCTCAAGTGGTTGATGCGGTGGTTCACACTGAGGATGGTGTAGCCCCCTTTGCCGGTCACCTGTAGGCTCTGCGGGTCGATGTGCTGGGTGAGGCCCGTGAAGATCAATGTACTGGCCCCGGAAGGGATGGTGGTGGAAGCGGTGCGGCTCACCTGGGCACCGCTCAGGAAGACCTTGGCGCTGGCCACCTTGCTGGTGATCCTCTTGCCCTCGGTATCGATCGGGGCGCCGCGCAGTTCCGCCTGGAAAAGCAGGAGCGACAGGGTGATGATGAGCGGGAACGGCCGGGAGCCGATGGTGGTGATGAACGACAGTGACATGGTGTGGTGAAGGTAGCCCTGTTGGACCACCGATCATCCCGTACACATGTGACGGGGAAAGGTTCAACCGTTGTTCATCGGCGGGCCCTGAAGCAGGAACGGCCCGGATCACAGGTCCACCTCCGGCCGCGCAGGGCGTTCGGTCCTTGACTTCCTTTCCTTGTCCGTCGCGTTCGCATCGGTCGTGCTGCCCTTGGGGCGGGTGGAGGTTCCCTGATCCATACCCTCCATCGGCATGCCCCCCGGGATGTGAACGACCGGTAAGGCCGGTCGGGGCACCCGTCCATGGTCAGGGCTCCATTCACCCCTTGTTCACATACCACGTCCCTTCCCGATGTTGGTGTATGAGGCCCTTCAACGCAGCCCGCAACTTGGCACGACCCGCGGTTTTGCACTATCATCGCATGGTCCTTGCCTCGGCCTTGGACGTTGATGATGGAGGGTGTGCTCTCCCATACCGCCAAGCCGGCCACCTGGGCCGAGGGCCTTCGCCGCAACGATGTGAAGACCCTCAGCGGCCTGTACGCGAAACACTTCCCGACCGTGCGCGGCTACGTGCTGCAGAACAGCGGGACCGAGGACGACGCACAGGACATCTTCCAGGAATCGATCACGGTGCTCTGGCTTTCCGTGAAGGAGGGGCGCATCGTTCCGGAAGCGGATCCCGGCGGCTTCATCTATCGGGTGGCGAAGAACAAATGGCTGGACGTGATCCGCTCGGCCGCGCATAGGAAGATGAAGGTGGTGCAGAGCGAACGCATAGTGGACCGGACCGATGAGGTGGATGCCGACATCGAGGAACGGATCGTGCGTCTACGCGGTGTGTACGACAAGCTGGACGACAAGTGCCGCCAGGTGCTGGACCAATTCTATTTCGAACGCAAGGACCTCGCCACCATCGCCACGGGCATGGGGGTGGAGGAGGACAGCATCCGCACGATCAAGTACCGCTGCATGATGAAGTTGCGGGCCTTCCGCAACGCCATACGAGGGGAGGACGAAAGACAAGGATGATGAACGGCATGCTGGATAAGGAGACTTTCGAGGCCATCGAGGCCTACGTGCTCGGCAACATGCCGGGGCCCGATCGCGAACGCTTCGAGGAGCGCCTGCGCCATGACCCGGCCCTGCACGCCGAGGTGGAGCAGCAGACCGAGCATATCCGCGCGGTGGAGCTCGGTGGCCTGCAACGCGCCTTGAAGGACATCGGTCGGCAGCAGGCCGCTTCCACACCGGGTCGCTCCTGGATGCCCTACCTGAAGGTGGCCGCTGCGGTGGCCGTGGTGTTGTGCGCCGCCTTGTGGTACCTGGACCGACCCACCACGGGGGAGCGCCTCTACGCCGCGTATTTCCGCCCGGACCCCGGACTGCCCGTGGCCATGAGCGCCACCAGCGACCACGCCTTCCAGGATGCCATGGTGGCGTACAAGCTGGAGGACTATGCCGAGGCACTGGCCAAGTGGAACACGCTGTTGCGTGATCGTCCGCAGAACGATACCCTGCGCTATTACACCGCCATGGCAGCCCTCGGTGCCGGCGACATCAGCACGGCCACTCCTTTGTTGGATGCCGTTGTGCAGGAGCGCAATTCGCCCTTCGCCGGCAAGGCCGCCTGGTACCGTTTCCTCGCCTATACGCATCAGGGCGATACCGCCCGCGCGAACACGATCCACTTCGATCCCGCCGATCCGCACGCCGCGGAGGCGACCGTCATCCAACAGTCCTGGTGATGAACCTGCGCGCACCGCACCACCCGTTGGTGCGCATCGGTGCGGTGTGCGCCTACCTGCTGCTCGGCACATCCGGGAGCGCACAGGGTGATCAGCGCGCTGCCCGCCATGCACGCATCAGCGAGCTGCACGAGGCCGGTGATCATGCGGCCGTGATCCGCGAGGTGGAGCTGCAAGTGCAACAGGCGGAAGGCACCACCTGGGCGGACTCGCTCCATCACTACCTTTATAAGTACGGATACGCCCTGCGCCGCGTGAAAGGCGCACAGGCCTCCGTGGACGGGGCCGAACGCATCCTGGAGCTGGTGCGGCAACGTGCCCACGCACCGCACGAACTGGAAGCACTCTTCGACCTCAGTTGGATCTATTACGAGGCCGGTGATCTGCGCCAATGCGCGCGGGTGGACTCATTGGCCGTGCTGGTGGCCGATGGCAGCAAGGACATCTCCTTCGCTCAGCGTGGACGTGCACGGCAGTACCTCGCCTTCGATCACAATATCCTAGGTAACCACCAAGCGTGCGCCAAGTGGGCGAAGGAGGCGCTGGAGCAGTACAGGCGGGCCGACGAGGTGCCGGCCATCCAATGGGCCGAATCCTACACCGCGGTGGGTTCGGCGAACTGGCACCTTGGTCATATCCGCGAAGCGGAGGCGGATTACCTGCGTGCCCTGGAGGTGCTCGGCTCCGATACTTCGGAAGCGGCGCTCGGTCGCAAGGCCAGCGCCTATGGCAACCTCGGTGTGCTCTGGCAGGGCGCCGGCGACCTCACCCGTGCGCGCAACGCGTACGACGAGAACCTGCGCACCAACGACCACCTCATCGCGATCACCACGGATCCCTTCACGCGGGATGAGGCCACCGTGAGCCGTTCGCGCACCTACGTCAATCTGGCCACGGTCTTCTTCCACCTCGGTGACCACGGGCGTGCGCGCGAACTGCTCGAGCTCGCGCGCCGCGATCGCAGCAGTGTGCTGGAACCCGATGATCCACAGCTCATCGCCATCCAGCAACGCTTCGCCAACCTGGAGGTGGAGGCCGGCAACCTGGACAGGGCGCGCGTGCTCGCCAATGACTTCCTCGCCTCCAGCGAACGGGCCTTCGGCACCCGCAGCGAATCCTACAGGCAGGCCAGCTACCTGCTCGGCGACATCCGGCGTCGGCAGGGCGATCTGGCGCAGGCCGATTCACTCTTCAGCCGCAGCATCGCCACCGCACCCACGGGGGAGGACCGCTACACGGATGATATCCTGCGGACGACCTTGGTGAGCCGTGCGTTGGCCCGCGAGGCGACCGGCCGGTGGAAGGAGGCGATCACGGACCTGAACGAGGCACGGGCCATCGCCCTGCATACCTACGATAGCCTGCACCATGATGTGGCGCGTGCCGACCTGCTCCTCGCGCAGGCGCACATCGGTGCGGGTGACCCGGCGGCGGCGCTGGTGCGGGTGCGCGAGGCCCTGCACATCGTGGAAGACCGGGTGAGCACGGTGCGCGCGGACATGGTGCCCCATGCCTTCCCCGGGCCGGAGCTGCTTTCCGATGCGCTCTATTGGAAGGTGATCGCTGAGCGGGCGCTGAGCGGGAAGACCTTCAACAAGGAGTGGAATGCGGACCTCGATCTGGCCATCACTTCCCTGGCGCGCAACAAGGCCGGCGTGGAGGATGAGGCGGGGAAACTGCTGCTCGTGGCCAGTCAGGAGCGGCTCTTCGATCTGGCCGTGGACCTGGCCTACGAGGGCCGTAAGGTGCTCGGGACCACCGCCACCGCCGAACGCGTCCTGCAGCTCTCCGAAGCGCATCGGTCCACCCTGCTGAAGGAAAGGCTCAACGCCTTCAAGGGCATCCGCTTCGCGGGTGTGCCGGACAGCGTGGTGGCGCGTGAACAGGAGCTCATCGCCGCCCTCTCCGTCAGTGCCGCCGACCGTGCCTCGGCCAGCGCCATGCATGCCAACGACAGCGCCTACCACGCCTTCCTCGTGCGGCTGGAGAGGACGCACCCCGCCTACTTCGCACTGCGCTACGGCGAACCCACCACCACGCTCGCCGATCTGCGCCGCCACCTGCTGAAGCCGGGCCGCCACCTGCTCTCCTTCTCCATCACCGACAGCAGCTTGCAAACCCTGGTGATCGGTCATGCCGAGGAACACATCGTGCGCGCTTCCGCCACGGGGCTCGAGAAGGAGGTCAACGCCTTCAACGCGGCCATCGCCGAACGGAATGTGGGGGAGTACGTGCGGCTGGGCCATGCACTTTACCAACGCCTCATCGCTCCGGCGGCGACCTACCTCACCGGCACCGAGTTGCTCATCATCCCCGATGGGCCGCTGCACACCATCAACTTCGAGACGCTCCTTGATGCGCCTTCCGATCGCTCGGGATACAAGGGGCACCTGCTCGTGCACCGCTATGCAATGGCCAACTTGCTCAGCGCCACCACGGCTGTCCGTTTCGCTGAACTCGCAAGGGAACGCACCGCCGCCACATTGGCCCTCGCACCCGGCTTCACCGATGAGGTGAAACAACGCTACCGCGCCCAGGTGGCCGATAGCACCCGGCTGGACAAGCACTTCCTCAGCTACGTCCGCCAACCCTTCGCGCTGCGCACCGCCGAGGGCCTCGGTTCCGTCATGCGTGCCGACCTGCTGTTGGGCATGCAGGCCAACGAACGCGGCTTCCGGGAGGCGGCTCCGCGCTATGGCATCCTGCACCTCGGTACGCATGCCGAGATGAACGCCAAGGACCCCATGTACTCGCGTCTCGTCCTCAGCAAGGATGGCGAAGGCGTGGACCCCGACCAGGACGGCTACCTGCATGCCTACGAGATCTACGAACTGGACCTGCGCGCCCAGCTCGCCGTGCTCACCGCCTGTGAAACAGGTGCCGGTGCCACCGACGGTGAAGGTGTGCGCTCCATCGGCTACAGTTTCGCCTATGCGGGCTGCCCCAGCCTCGTGATGTCCTTGTGGAACATCGATGAGAAGGTGAGCGCCGAGGTGATCGAACGTTTCTACGAATACCTGGCCGATGGACTGCCCAAGCACGAGGCGCTGCGCAAGGCCAAGTTGGACCACCTGGCCACCGCCACCGATGAGCTGGCCATGCCCTACTACTGGGCGGGGCTTGTGCTCGTGGGCGATGTGGAACCCGTGGGCCTCTCGTGGTGGAGCCGCTACCGCTGGTGGCTGGTCGCAGGGCTGCTGCTGCTCATCGTCGGCACCTTCTGGTGGCGCAGGCGCTGATGATCCAAGTCGGTCCGCCAGCGTAGCATAGGACCAGCTCCTGAATTTATTTATCGGGTAGAGCAGCGTGGGCTTCGATGTTCGTGTCTTCCCTATGGACAATGAGGTCACGTTCATCCACCTAGAACACCACCCCATGCGGTTCTCCAGTCGTTGTGTTGGCGCGGCCCTTGCTGCTGCAGCCCTCAGCCCCCTTTCGATACAGGCACAAGGTCTTCTCGTGCACGATGCCGCTACGGCTGGCGTGCTGCCGGTCCTGGAGACCACGCTCCGGGTGCAGGTGGAGGACCAACTCGCCTTGTGCACGAGCACACAGCACTTCATGAACGACGGCCCGGATACGCTCGTGGTGCGTTATGCGTACCCACTGGCCGAGACCGCCAGCGCCACGGGCATCCGCTGGGCCCTTTCCGATAGCATCTGGCACGCGGCCGTGATGATCGCGGCCCCACAGGACAGCGTGCTGCCCGGTAGTGGCAGTGATGGGGGTGGGGTGCACCCGGCGCTGGACGGCTATCTGGGCGACACACCGCTCTATTTCACCATCCCGGTCACCGCGGCCCCGGGTGAACGGATCCATGTGGAGCTCAGCTACGTGCAGTTGCTCCGCTATGCCAATGCGCGTGTGGAGCTCTCCGCACCGAGCGATCTTTCCGCCATCCTCACCGGCACACTGCCCCACGTGCTGATCGATGTGCACGTGCGGTCACAGCGTGACCTGACCGGGATGGACATCGTCGGACTCGGTGGCTGGGCACCGTCAGTGACCGATGGCTACCTCACCGCTGATTCCGCTTGGATCCTGGTCGATGCCGTGGACGTACCGGTGGACAATGCCTTTGTCGTGGGCTACGATCTCGATCCACAGGCTTACGGGTTGACCGCTCTCTCCAATTACCTGCCGGATTCGATGGTGAAGTGCGATGAGCTGGACAATGGTTTCTTCACGCTGCTCATCGAACCGGAGCCGACGAGCGCCGTGGTGCAGAAGGACTTCGTCATCGTCATTGACAACTCGGGGAGCATGTCCGGCACGAAGATCCAGGACGCGCGTGCGGCGGCCACCTACATGGTGGAACACCTCAATGCGGGCGACCGCTTCAACGTGATCACCTTCAACAGCACGGCCACCGCGTGGAGCGAGGACCTTCGGCCGTTCAATGCGGTCAACATGAGCACGGCGTTGAATTGGATCGACGGGATCGCGGCCAATGGCGGAACGAACATCAATTCCGCGGTAACGATGGGAATGCAGGACTTCAGCACCGCGGCAACGGGATCCGCGCGCATGATGGTCTTCCTCACCGATGGTCAGGACAGCGAGTCGAACAGCGTGATCCTGGACAATGCTTTGAACCTGCGACAGACCATCGCACCGGACCTGCAGTTGTTCACCTTCGGCATCGGCTCCGGATACAATCAACAGCTGCTGAACCAGCTGGCGGTGCAGAACAATGGTGTATCCCAATTCCTGGAGACCGCCGACTTCCTCCAGGTGATGAACGATTTCTACCTGCAGGTCCAGAACCCGGTGCTGTTGGATCCTGTTGCGACCTTCAGCAACGCGGATGTGGTAGCGACCTATCCCGATCCCTTGGTGGGCCTTTTCGTAGGGCAGCAGATGGTGATCGTTGGCCGCTATGATACGCCCGGTCCGGTGGACCTGCACCTGTCCGGTATCGCCTTCGGCCAACCCGTGAGTTTCGACTATCCGATCGACCTCACGGGCACCTTCGACCCGAACAAGTTGTTCATCCCGAAGATCTGGGCACAATATGCCGTGGTCGACCTGATGAACGAGTACTACGGCTATCAGCTGGACAGTGGACCCGCTCAGATGATCGAGGACAGTGTGGTCTCCTTCAGTGTGTGCTACGGGATAGGTAGTCCGTTCACCAGTTTCGTGGATCCAGGCATCGATGGTGGCACCATGGTCGAGGTGGAGGAACTGGAACGAACGAGCGAGGCCCCTGCGTTGGTCTTCCCCGAGCCCTCCCTGGTGGGGCAGCCTGTGACGATGGACCTATCGCACCTTGCCCCCGGCACATCGGTCATCTTCCGACTTTACGACGCTACAGGCCGGGTCATCCTGGAGTTGGATCTCCGCACGTTCAGTGGACAACGCTGGGTCTGGGACGGCTATGACGCAGCAGGACAGCAACCGAAGGGCGTGCTCTTCTTCACCTTGTCGGATGGATCGACCACACGGACAGGTCGCCTGACAAGAATGTGAAGTACGCACCTTGGTGGTTCGGTCCGGCTCGTGCGCTGGCTCAAGATCGCCGGCACCTTCTGGTGGCGCAGGCCTTGATCAGTACCTACGATCACCGCGCCAGCATCACCCGTTCGCTGTGGATCACCGAACCGTCACGTGCCACGATGCGTGCCAGGTAGAGGCCGTTCGCCACAGCGCTGATGTCCATGTCCGTGACGGGTGCGCGCAGCACCAGTCGGCCATCGAGGTTCGTGAGCTGGAGCGTCGCACCGGCGGGCGCATCGTTCAGGTTCAGACGACCCTCGGTGGGGTTGGGGTAGAGCAGTCCGCGCTGATGCATGAGCGCCTCATCGAGCCCGGTGGGGTTGAGCAAGGTGTAGGGCTCATCGCCGATGCCGAGGTCGTATTGCGCCAGGTAGAAGATGTAGTCACCGCAGCTCGTGATCCCATCGGTGGGGTAGAGCGGGCCGTTCACGGTACTGCCCGGTTGCAGGATCGGGCCCGTGCCCGCCGCCGTGCCATCGGTGCTCCACAACTGCTGGTCGGAACCGTTCAGGAACGCCGAGAAGTAGAGGTGGCCACCGTGTGCGGCAAGGTTCTCCGGGTAACTGATGGCCGGTGTGCTGCCGGTGAGTTCCACGGTCCCCTCGGCAGTGCCATCGCTATGGAACAGCGCCAGGTCCGTGCCGTTGCCCGCGCGGAACCACACCTCGTCCTGGAAGGAGACGAGGCCGTAGGGCAATGACCCGTTCCCGCCGGGTATGATGTCCTTCACCATGTAGGTGCCTTCGGTGGTGCCGTCCGTGGCCCACAGCTCCGGACCGTGCGCGTAGCCATCATCGCCTTTGAAGAAGAGCAGCCCATTGGCCACGGCGAAGTCGCGCGGTGCCCCCGAACCGCTGCCTTCATCGATGTCCTTCACCAGGTGCGTGCCCTCGGTGGTGCCGTCCGTCACCCAAAGTTCCTCATCGATGTCCGGGGTGTTGGCTGCGAAGTAGAGCAGGCCGTCGTACTCCGCGAAATGGCGTGGCGAGCTGCTCAGCGCACCGGGGTTCAGGTCCGCGAGCAGCACGGTGCCCTCCACGGTGCCGTCGGATATCCAGAGCTCGCGCCCGCTGGCCTCGGTCTGGCCCTGGAACACGATCATGTCGTTGTACACCGTGAAGTAGTTGCTGCTCTCCAGGTCGTTGATGTTGTCGATGCTCAGCTCCACCACGGTGCCTGCCGTGGTGCCGTCGGTGCTCCACAGCTCATAGCCGTTCACCCCGTTGTCCGCCGCGAAGTACACGCGCTCCTGCCAGCCCAGGAAGGTGCTGGGTAAGCTGCCGGCGCTACCGGGGTTGATGTCCATGAGCATGCGCGTGCCGGCCGTGGTGCCATCGCTCACCCACGGCTCCATGCCATGTGTGCCATCATTGGCCCGGAAGTACACCAGCCCGTTCACACAACCGATCCCATCGGCGCCGGAATCCCCCGAAGGGTTGATGTCCCTGAGCAGGGTGGGCACCTGGGCCGTGGCCGTGGTGATGAGAATGGCGAGGAGCGGAGAGAGGAGATGTCTGGTCATGGTCATGGGGTTGCGTTGATCAAGGTCGCGGCTGCCACGCGCCGCATGGGTACATCGGGATTGGTGGAGGAATGTGAACACGCACGTTCGAAAGCGACACATCGGATCATATCTTATACCTCCATCACCATGAGCTGCACTCTTTGCTCTTTCCCCATCATCCTCATCACACTCAGCGGTACCACGCTCTTGAGTTGTTCAGGTGCCGGTGGCTCCGGACCACATGCGGATACCGACCCCAACGGTTGGAGTCGGCAGGTCTCCTACACGAAGACCATCCCGCCCTTCACCTTTCACGTACCTGCCGAGGGCCTCGCCTTCGCAGAGCGGGATCCCCTGGTGGCGGCCTGCACAGGCGCCATCGAACGGAACTGCAAGATGCTGGAGGTGGACAGCTTCACGGTGCCGTACCGCATCCGCTTCTACCCCTCCAAGGCGGCCATGAAGGCGGCCGTCAACATCGGCGTATCCGGCCACGCCGATTATTGGAACAAGGAGCTGGGCCTGGTGGTGACCGATGATCCCGCGGTGATGGAGGCGGAGAACATCATCGCGCCACCCATCGCCCACGAGACCATGCACATGGTGGCCATGGAGAAGTGGGGTTTCCCGCCCGAGGACATGCAGTGGCTGAACGAGGGCCTGGCCACCGCAGCGGCGAACAACTGCAACGGCTACGACGTGCACCAGGTGTACAGCCACCTGCTGAGCCACGACCGCGCGCTGCCCATGGACTCACTGGTACACCGCTTCTATGCCTGCGATGAGATGGTGGCCTACCACCAGGCGGGCAGCTATGCGCACTACCTGCTCCAGCACCACGGTGTGCAGAAGCTGGGCGCGTTGTGGCAGGAGGGTTTCGCCAGCTTCGAGCGGATCTACGGCATCACCTTCGCCGCGATGCGGGAACGCATGGATGCGGAGGTGCTGGCCATGCACCCCCATGTGCCCTTGGACTGGGAGCGCTTCAAGGCCGGGTGCAAGTGAGCCTGCCCTACCGCGCCGCCACTCCCTGCTTCCCCGCCATGCTGAGCGTGGTATGCGGCACCAGGCGCAAGCGCTCCTTCGGGATCAGCTGGCCGGTGGCGCGGCACACGCCGTAGGTGCCCGCGCGGATCCGCGCCAGCGCGAACTGCAGTTCCTGGATGAACTTCTCCTCCCGCGCCACGATGCGCATGAGCTCCTCGCGCTCGAGGGAGGGGGCGCCATCCTCCATGGCATGCGGTGCGAAGTCGGTATCCGCCGTGTCGTTGGCGTTGCCCAGCACCAGGCTTTCGCGCGCGGCGGCCAGGTCCTCCTGGGCGCGGGTGAGCTTGGCGGTGATGATGCTGCCGAATTCGGCAAGTTCCTCGGGGGTGTAGCGGGGGCTGGCAATGGTGGTCATGGCTCGTTGGTTGGTTCCTG
>JAGQVR010000035.1:0-5178 GCA_020437875.1 Flavobacteriales bacterium | reverse complement strand
TATAGCCTAACGCGTGCCACGCTGTTTCTCGCATCCGTGAGCGATCCCAGCTGCTCTTTCCGGGGAGATCCTTGCTCACCGGTTGGGGAGCGCTGATCCACCGCCGCCACGATCGGATGTTCCGGGGTTAAGCGCCTCCAATGCCGATCTTGGTACCATGTCCTCTTGGCGTACCATCTTGTTTCTTCCGCTGCTGCACGTGCTGCACGCCACGGCCCAGTTCACATGGATGCCCGTCGCACCGCTGCCCATGCCCACCGCCAACGCCGCGGTATGTGCGGCCGAGGTGAACGGCGTGCACCAGGTGTACGTGTTCGGTGGCATCACCACCGGCCTGGCCGCTGCGAACATCCACCAGCAGGCCTTCCGCTACGAGGTGACCGCGGACCAATGGTGGGCCCTGCCAGCCCTGCCGGATACGCTTGGAAAGATCGCAGCGGCAGCGAGCGTCGTGGGCGATACGGCCTATGTGATCGGCGGCTACCACGTGTTCAACGGTCCGCCCTACGAACTGAGCAGCAATAGGGTGCACCGGCTGGACCTGACCACCAACACCTGGCTGCCCGATGGGGCCGCTGTTCCCGTAGCCATCGATGATCAGGTGCAGGCCGTGTGGCGCGATAGCCTGATCTACGTGATCACCGGCTGGAGCAACACCGCCAACGTGCCGAACGTGCAGTTGTACGATCCCGCGCATGACCAGTGGAGCGCCGCCACGCCCGTGCCGAACACCAACCAGTACAAGGCCTTCGGCGCCGGCGGCACCATCATCGGCGATACCATCTACTACTTCGGCGGTGCGTCCATGGGTGGCAACTTTCCGGCGCAGGATCGACTGCGCATCGGCCACATCGATCCGCTGGCACCCACCAACATCACCTGGCTGCCTGCGATAACGGGTGGTCTTGGTCCGCGCTACCGACCGGCCTGCCTCGTGTTGGATGATGCACCGCTGTGGGTGGGCGGCTCGGCGGTGAGCTACAACTACGATGCAGTGGCCTACAACGGCAGTGGTGTGGTGGCACCAGCTGCGCTCATGCAGCGCTGGGATGGAACCGCGATGGTGGCCGCCGGCAGTACCGTACCGCAGGTGATGGACCTGCGCGGTGCGGGCGAACTGGGCAACGGCAGCTACGTGATCGCCGGTGGCATCGGCACGGCGCAGACCGTATTGGATAGTGTGTGGCTGCTTACACCGGGCGACGTCGGGATGAGCGAATACCGCGCGGTGGAGCTTGCGCTATGGCCCAACCCCACCACGGGCGCATGCACGGTCCTTGTTCCGGGCAGCGGTGGTCATTACATCCTTTGCGATGCGCCGGGCCGTTCGCTCCTCCATGGAACATTCCAAGGTGATCGGCTGCACCTGGATCTGCGTTCGCTGCCACGGGGCGCGCATGTGATCGAGGTGTTCCCAGCCTCCGGCGGAGCTCCCTTGCGGACAAGGGTCGTCCGGGAGTAAGGCCCAGGGCTTCCACTAATTTTGGAACAATGGCATCGGCCATCCAGCTACACGACCCCGCAGTGCGCCGCCGCATCCGGCTTCGCGCATTGCGTTACCTGGTCACCTTCATCGCACCGTGCTGGGGTGTGGTGGGTCTGTTCGGCCACGGCGCGTGGACCTGGGCCTTGCCATTGCATGCCTTCGTGCTGGTGCCTTTGCTGGAGGTGTTGCTCCCGCACCCGGCGGACAACCTGAGCGAGGAGGAGGAGATGGCCGCGCTGGATGATCCGCTCTTCGATGCGCTGCTCTACGTGCTGGTGCCGCTGCAATGGGGCATCCTCCTCCTCTTCCTGTTCCAGGTGAACGAGCCGGGCCTCAGCGGCTATGAGGTGGCCGGGCGCATCGCGAGCATGGGCATCCTCTGCGGCATCTACGGCATCAACGTGGCGCACGAGCTGGGCCACCGACCCAAGCGTTGGGAGCGCGACCTCGCGCGGTCCCTGCTGCTCACCAGCCTCTACATGCACTTCATCATCGAACACAACCGCGGCCATCACCGCCGCGTGGCCACCCCCGATGATCCCGCCTCGGCACGCTACGGCGAATGGGTGCACGCCTTCTGGCTGCGCAGCATCGTCTTCAGCTTCATCAGCGCCTGGCGGATCGAGGCGGACCGCTTGCGCAAGACGGGCCATGCACCCTACGGTCTTCGGAACGAGATGATCCATGCGCTGCTCTGGCAGGGCGGCTTGCTGGTCGCGATCGGCTGGGGCTTCGGTCCATTCGTGCTAGCGGCCTTCCTGGTGGCGGCGCTCATCGGCATCCTGCTGCTGGAGACGGTGAACTACATCGAACACTATGGCCTGCGCCGCATCCGTGGCGAGAACGGCCAGTACCAGCGCGTGCAGCACGTGCATTCGTGGAACAGCGATCACCGCCTCGGTCGCTTCACCCTCTTCGAGCTCACCCGTCATAGCGACCACCATTGGAAGGCGAGCCGTCCCTATCAGGTGCTGCGCAGCGTGGACCGCGCGCCGCAATTGCCCACGGGTTACCCGGGCACCATGCTGCTGAGCCTGCTGCCGCCGCTCTTCTTCGCGGTGATGCACCCGCGCATCCATGCCCTGGTGGCGGAGGAGCCGGCCTTGCGCGTGGCGGGGAGGGAGGGGTGTGACCGGGAATGAACGTTGATGAACGGGAATGACCAGCGCGCATTGAGGTGAGCTAGGGGGCGCTCGGTGGATCTTGTTTTCCGCTTTCTTTGATAGGACCGTCAACTCCATACCATTCATCATGCGCTGCATTCGTCCTGTACTCATCGGGCTCTTCGCATTCGCGCAACACATGGCTTTGGCCCAGCCGACCTTCTCGATCTACAACGGATCCACGGAGTCCTGCCAGGGCGTGATGCACGATACCGGTGGGCCAGCTGCCTTCGGCTACCAGAACAACGAGGATATCACCTTCACCCTCTGTCCGGACCAGCCCGGAGCCGGCATGCAGTTCAACTTCGTCGTCTTCGATCTGGACCAGTCCGGGGCCGCAGGGACCGTGGACAACATGAGCGTCTACGACGGAGATGGTACGGATGCTCCACTGCTCGGCACGTATACGGGTACGCAGCTTCAGGGCCTGGTGATCAGTACCACCGTCTTCAATCCTTCTGGCTGCCTGACCCTGCATTTCGTAAGCAATGATGTGGGTACAGGGGCCTTCGCCATCAGTTACCAGTGCATCATACCGTGCGACCCACCAATGGCCGCCGCCACCATGAGCCTGCCCTCGCCAGCACGGATCTGTGCCGGTGAGGAGGTCCAGTTCGATGCCAGTGCCAGTGAAGCAGCACCTGGGCAGTCCATCACCAACTACGAGTGGCACTTCGGCCAATTGGATGTGGTGACCACGACCGAGTCTACGGTAACGCATGTGTTCACTGAACCGGGCAGTTTTCCGGTCACGCTCATCGTTTCAGATGCCAACGATTGCGCCAGCACCAACGCGGTGGACCTGCTCGTGCAGGTGAGCTCATCTCCAGTACTCAACTTGACCACCTCGGACACGGTGGCCTGTGTGGGTAGTCCGTTGGAGCTGAGTGCGGAAGTGGAAGCGGTGCCCTGGTCAGGCACCCTGGTGGACTATGGCCCCGGGATCTTCATTCCGGACTATGTCGGGACCCCGTTCACTTCTGCGATCGAGTTCACCGGGTTCGTACCGGGAGCCACTTTGGAGTCTGTTGATGCGATCGAGTCCATTTGCGTGGACATGGAGCATTCCTTCATGGGCGACCTGGTGCTTGAGCTCATCTGTCCGGATGGAAGCCAGGTGGCGCTGCACCAGCAGGGTGGCGCCGGGACCTTTGTGGGAGGGCCGAACGACATGGACTCCAATTCGGCTCCAATTCCTGGCGAATGCTGGCACTACTGCTGGGCAATGGATGCGCCTAACGGTACCTGGGCTGATTGCAGCGCAAATGGCGCGACACCGAACGTGATCCAGGGCGGTACGGCTCCGAACAACGCACTGGCCCCCGGTACCTATACACCGGTGCAGCCATGGGATGCCTTGGTCGGCTGCCCGCTCAACGGTACTTGGACTTTCCGGGCCACCGACCTTTGGGCTGTGGACAATGGTTACCTCTGTTCCTGGGAACTTCGCTTCGATGAAGCGCTCGTAGGGGATGGATCCGCTTTTCTCCCCACCTATGGCCCCGGCTGCGATTCCACCTATTGGAGCGGCCCGGACATCACCGGTTCCGTTCCGGATTGTAACAGTGTGGTGATCATACCCTCCGCACCGGGCGAACAGCCGTACACCTTCACCGCCATCAATGATTTCGGGTGCACGTACGACTCCACCATCGTCATCAATGTGCTGCCCGCCACCGATCCCTACTGCATCTCCCTCGGCTTGGATGCACCGACCATCGACGCGATCAACGTACGACCCATGCCCGTGCATGACATCCTCCAGGTCTCGAACCGCGAACCCATCACCGGCTACGAACTGTTGGACCTGCGTGGCCGCAAGTTGCTCGCGGGTCGTGCGACATCCGCGCACGGAACGTTGCAGGTGGATGTGAGCGCGCTACCTGCAGGCTTCTACCTCCTGCGCGTTGAAGGTGCTTCGGGAACGGTTCCCGTGCGCGTGGTGAAGGAGTGAGTTTCATCACGGTCGGCGCATCCGTGCGGCATTGTGTGAAAGGCTTCCCGCAACAGGGTATGGTCCGTGGTCCGCATCGCCCCATCTTCCTTTCACCGGGATGAAGAACTTAGCCCCACGTACTTGCAACCATCACCATGTCCGATGCGATCTGGTTCACGCTCTGTGCAGCACTGATCTTCTTCAGTGGCTCGCGCCTTTCGCACTACGGCGATCGCATCGCCGAGGTCACCGGTGTGGGTCGCGCATGGCTGGGCCTCATACTCCTGGCCACCGTGAGCTCCCTGCCCGAGCTGTTCGTGGGCATCGGTTCGGCCGGCATCCAGGGCAATGCGGACCTGGCCGTGGGTGATGTGCTCGGCAGTTGTGTCTTCAACCTGCTGATCCTCTCGGTGCTCGATGCCTTCCACCGTGGTCCGGGCCTGCTCAATACCACCGCCCCCAAGCATGTGCTCATCGCGGCCTTGGGCATCGTGCTGCTCGCCCTGGTGGGCTTCGGCCTTTACCTGCCCCGGCAGATGCCCGTGATGGGTTGGGTGGGCGTGCTCAGCCTCGTGTTCGTGGGCGTCTACATC
>JAGQVR010000358.1 GCA_020437875.1 Flavobacteriales bacterium | reverse complement strand
AGGCCAGATTGAACGGAATACCGGTCCACCTCTTCTTCGGCACCCACGACAGCGTGATCAAGCCGGCGTTGGGTGAGCACCTACGCCAGTTCGCCCCGGAGCTGATCACCCAGGAGGAGCTGCCCTTCGGCCACGTGCTGCTGACCCAGGAACTTGGGGAGGCGATCGTGGCGCGTTTGAAGGGGGAGGGAGAGCGTGCTGGGGTTTGAAAATGCCGGGAGGGCTGGGCGAAAGGCATTGAACGCAGAGGCGCAGAGAGCGCGGAGGTGCGCAGCGGAATGGAGCGTGTGGGGATGGACAGGGAGGGCACAGAGGTTCTGCCTGCGGCAGATCGACCTCCGGACCTAAGAGCCTGTTTGTGATCTCTTGAATGATGGGCTCCGAGAACATTTTTTTGGCCAGGCACAGCCGAAAAATTGTCGCATAGCGGTGCCTACGTGACCATTTTTCGGCGAAGCATGGCCGGAAAAGGGGCCGGAGAGCGCATTTGAAGAGATCCCAAACAGGCTCTAAGCAGCCCCAACGAAAAAGGGCCGCCAGAGGCAGCCCTTTCAGGAGGTTCGGTCGGTTCAGCCCTTGTGCGAAGGCTCGTCGCTCGATGTGAGCTTGTGACGGCCCTGACGGCGACGGCTGGCCAGCACGCTACGGCCTGCGACACTGCTCATGCGCTTGCGGAAGCCATGCTTGTTGGTGCGCTTGCGTTTGCTGGGCTGATAGGTACGTTTCATCGCCTTGGTCTTTCTTAAGGGACGGCAAATGTAGGGCTTTTCCGGTTCCTGACAAATGCAGGCTCAAACTTCGCTCACCGCGGCCCGAAACGAAGCCTGTCCAGGTCGAAGGCCCCCACCTGCCCCCCTTCCAGTTCCACGATCAAGCGCCCGTGCTTGTCCACGTCCATTGGTCGCGCCAGCACGCCGTTCCCGTCCAGCACCACCGGGCTCCAGCGCCCCCGGGACCAGAGCAGCTCGGCATAAGTGCGGTCCTGGCCCGTATCGCCAGCTTCCCAGGCCGCCCAACGTCGGTCCAAGGCCTGGCAAAGTCGCATCCGCAGGTCGGTGAGGTCGATCTCCCGGCCTGTTTCCAGGCGAAGGCTCGTAGCCATCAGGTCTTCTGGGAAATCCTGGCTGTTGCCGTTGATCCCGATCCCGACGATGCAGCTCTGGACCAGTTCCCCCACCACCTCGTTCTTGATGAGGATGCCCGCCACCTTGCGCCGTTCCACCAGCACATCGTTCGGCCACTTCACCCGCACCTCCGCCCTCACCATCGCCTGCACCACCTCCGCCACTGCCAGGGCGGCCAGTTTGGCCAGCGCGAACTGGTCCTCCGCGCGCAGGTGCGTCGGCTTCAATACGATGCTCACCATGAGGTCGGCACCCGGCACCGAGTTCCAGACACGGCCCCGTTGGCCCCTGCCACTGGTCTGCTCATGGGCCAGAATGACAGCACCGTGCTGCACCTTCGACAGCTTCAGCAATTCGGCAGCCGTTTTGTTGGTGCTCTCGAGCGTGACGAACGCGAGGACCGGATCACCGATGGGCATGTCTCATGACCTTTCGCCAGCCCGCGACCGGCGTGGGTAACTTCGTACCTTTGAACGGACCAAGATAACCGGATGAAGAACGCACTGGGCGCCTCGGCCCTACTGGTGGATGCCATCGTACAGGGCATTCAGGAGGTGAAGGGCAAGGACATCGTCCACCTGGACCTGCGCGAAGTGCCCAACACCGTGAGCGACCATTTCATCATCTGCCACGGCGACTCCCCCACCCAGGTGGATGCGATCCAGCGATCGGTGGAGCGCTTCGCCCGCGAAAAGGCCGGTGAGAAGCCCTGGCACACCGAGGGCACCAGCAACGCCGAGTGGATCCTGATGGACTTCGTGGACGTGGTGGTGCACATCTTCCACCGGGACAAGCGTTCGTACTACGCATTGGAGGACCTGTGGGGCGATGCTTCGAGCAGGCGGTATGAGAACGTGGCATGAACGTAGAGTGAACAACCAGGAATAGTGGACGAACGCAACAACGACAACAAGGAGCGGCCGAAACGGTCGTTCAACTTCTATTGGATCTACGGGATCATCATCCTGGTGATCCTCTCCATCAACCTCTTCCAGTACGGCGGGGGCATGGCGAAGATCGATCCGACGGAATACCAGGAGATGCTGGAGGCCGGCGATGTGCAACGCATCGTGGTGGTGAACGACCAGCTCGTGAAGGTCTACATCAAGAAGGACCGGCTGGACAAGGAACCGCACAAGGACCGGATCAAGGGCTCGCCCATCTCCGGACCCAATACCTCCGGCCCGCATTACGCCTTCAACCTCGGCAGCAGCAATGTGCTGAAGGACCGCATCGTGCAGGACGCGGAGAAGTACCACGTGGCCTACGAGTACGAGACCCAGGACAACTGGGGACGTGAGATCCTGAACTGGATGATCTTCATCGGTGCGATGGTCCTGATCTGGATCTTCGTGATGCGCCGCATCGGCGGCGGCTCCGGACCCGGCGGTCAGATCTTCAACATCGGAAAGAGCCGCGCGCAGGTCTTCGAAGGCGGCAAGAGCACGAACGTCACCTTCAACGACGTGGCCGGCCTGGATGAGGCGAAGGAGGAACTGCAGG
>JAGQVR010000357.1 GCA_020437875.1 Flavobacteriales bacterium | reverse complement strand
TTTCCAGATGGTCGAGGCCTCCGCCTCCACCAGCATGGTCCTCATGATGCTTGTCTCACGTTCCGTCGCCATCGTGTTTGATTAACGCATGAATCGTGCCGAAGGTGCGCGGCCCCGTTCCCGATCCCAACCGTTCGTCCCAACCCTCGGAGGGTCAGGAGGACCGATCCGGCTGACGATCTGGCAGGCCGGTCGCGGAACACCGGCCCCTCCACCCGCGGCGTGCCACGCAGGCTTCAGGTCCGGTGTCCGCAAGAAGGCAGCTCGCATCACTTCCATCCACCGCCCAGGGCCTGGTACATCCCGACCCTGGCCTTCATTTGTTCCAGTTGCGTCTCCACCAGCTCGAAACGCGACTCCAACGCCTCCCGCTGGGTCAATAGCACCTCGACATAGTCCGCGCGGGCGCTTCGAAAGAGATTGCCGGAGATGGTGACCGAGGTGGACAAGGCATCCACGCGCTGCTGTCGCATTCGGTAGCTTTGCCTCAAGTTCTCGATCGCCGACATCCGGTTCACCACCTCCACGTATGCGTTCAGCAGGGTGCGTTCATAGGCGTGGACCGCTTGGAGTTGCCTGGCATTGGCACTGGCATAGGCGGCCTTGATCGCGTTCCGGTTCACCAACGGGGCGACGAGGTCACCGGTCAACCCATAGACCAGGGAGGCCGGGGATTCCAACAGGTACGACGTGTTGAACGCATTGAAGCCCACTCCGGCGGTCAACCGTACGCTGGGAAAGAACTCCGCCCTGGCCGCGCGGACGTCCAACTTGGCGGCGGCGAGCTCGAACTCGGCCTGCCTGATATCCGGCCGATGGGTGAGCAACTGGGCAGGAATGCCGGCGAATACACTATCTGCCACGAGACCAGAAAAGGGATCAGAGCTTCTCAGCACGGGCTGGGGATACCGCCCGACCAAGAAATTGATGCGATTCTCCGTCTCAATGATCCGCTGCATGATGTCGAACTGCGCACTGCGGTTCTTGAGCACCTCCGCCTCGAACCGCTTCACGGCAAGCTCGGTGACCTTGGCAGCCTGCTTCTCCAGGCGCACCACCTCCAGGGCATCCTGTTGCACCGCGATGTTGCTGCGCAGGATCTCCAGTTGATTGTCCAGCGCCATCAACTCGTAATAGGAGTCCGCGATCTCGGCCACCAGGTGGGTCACCATGAAGTTCCTCCCCTCCGCACTGGCCAGGTAGCGCATGACCGCTGCCTTTCGTCCATTGCGTAGTTTCTTCCAGATGTCCAGTTCCCAGGAGGCCATGGCCCCGAACCGCAGGTCGGGCAAGGGCTCCGGGAACGCCTGATCCTCCGCGATGGGCAGGTTGTGCTCCACGGCACCGTTCCGGGTATGCTCGCCCACCTTCTCCAGCTCAGCGGCCGCGCCAATGTCCACAAAGGGCAGGTACTCGCCCTTCCGCGCCCGAGCCTCGTTCCGGGCGACCTCGACCTCCTGGAGCAGGACGTTGAGCTCCTGGTTGTTGGCCAGCGCCGAGTCGATGAGGTCCCTGAGGTAGGGATCATCGAAGAACCGTTGCCAGGGCACGGATCCCGAATTGACGGTATCAGTAGACCCCGAGTAGCTGGCCGGTGTATCCTGCCGCACCTCCCTCACCTTCAATGCCGGCACACAGGCGGAGAGCCCCAGGACGGCGACCAGGATGGACCCGGTCAGGATCTTCGTGCTCCCCATGGTCGATCGCTTGCTCATTGGTCCTTCTTCAGGTTCAACAGGTCCTTCAACTTGGCGCGGAGCCTGGAGACCGTCTCCCGGGTGGCGCTTCCTTCGCGGTCCTTGCGCACGAACTCTTCCGAGATGGGTTCGTCCCATTCATCGTTGATCAACGTGCGCCCCTTGATCAGATTGGCGAACACGAAGTAGAGTCCCGGGATCACGAGCACCCCGATCACGGTGCCCACGAGCATGCCACCCAGGGCGGAGGATCCGATCGTCCGGTTGCCGATGGCGCCGGCACCACTGGCCACTACCAGCGGGATCAGGCCGGCGACAAAGGCGAACGAGGTCATGAGGATGGGCCGGAACCGGGCCTTGGCACCTTCGATCGTCGCTTCCAGGATGGTGGCACCGGCCCGCTGCTTCTGCACGGCGAACTCCACGATCAGCACCGCGTTCTTGCCCAGCAGACCGATGAGCATGATGATGCCGATCTGCGCGTACACGTCGTTGGCCAGGCCCATGGCCTTCAGCATGAGGAAGGAACCCAGCACGCCCACCGGCAGGGAGAGCAGCACCGCCAGCGGCAGCACGAAGCTCTCGTACTGGGCGGCGAGCACGAGGTACACGAAGATCAGCACCACCAGGAAGATGATGAGGGCCTCGTTGCCCCGCTGTGCCTCGTCGTACGACAGGCCCTCCCAGGCGATGTCATAGCCGCGCGGCAGCGTCTCGCGCGCCACCTCCTGAATGGCGGTGATGGCATCACCACTGGTGTACCCACCCGCAGGGAGGCCACGGATGGCCGCCGAGTTGTACATGTTGTAGCGGGTGATCTCGTTCGGACCGAGCCGTTTCTCGAACCGCATGAAGGAGGAGTAGGGCACCATTTCGCCCTCCTCGTTCTTCACGAACAGGTCGGTGAGGTCGGTGGGGTACCTCCGGTATT
>JAGQVR010000356.1 GCA_020437875.1 Flavobacteriales bacterium | reverse complement strand
AGAGATCGCCGACCCCATCGAAATCAAGGTCTGCCTGGGTCGGATTGCTCAGGCCGACGCAGTTATCCAAACAGTCGATGGTGCCATCCATGTCGGCATCCACATCCGGGTTGCCGCAGCCGCAGACACCAGGCGCGGTCTTGTTCGGATCGTTCGGGCAGCCATCGCAGGCGTCACCGGCTCCGTCCATGTCGGCATCCTCCTGCAGGGGGTTGGCGGTGTTCGGGCAGTTGTCGAGGTCATCCGGTATACCGTCCAAGTCGGCATCCGGCGGGTCGCCATTCACTCGTGCGATAGAATTTCGTCCAGTGCCGTTGTAGCTGGTGAATCCTCCTCCGATGACGATCTTCCCATCGGGCTGAAGTGCGATCGAATGAACTCTTGCGGGGACATCGGCCGTCACCCCTGTGCCAATATTGAAGGAAAGATCTAAGCTGCCATCGTCATCCAAGCGCGCGAAGCCATTCCGCGAAACACCATTGTAAGTCGTGAACCCACCTCCAATCAGGACCTTTCCATTTGGCTGGATCGCAATGGAACGGACTGTAATGAATCCACCACTTGTACCTGTGCCTGGATCGAATGAAGTATCTAAACCGCCATCGGCATTCACACAGGTAATGTTGTTCCGTGAGGCGCCATCATAGGTTGTGAACTCTCCACCCACCAATATCTTCCCATCGGATCGGAGGGCTATAGAATAAACCCATACGCTTACATCAGAACTTGGATTGAACGATGTATCCAGACTGCCATTGGAATTGAGCCTCGCAATGTTTCTACGGCTAACACCGTCATACCCTGTGAAATTTCCTCCGATCAGGATCTTCCCATCGGGCTGTATCACCAGGGTTTCCACCCACCCCAAAGAAAATGTTCCAAACCCAGGAAATGTAGTTTGTATCCCATTACCCGGGTCAAAGGAGCTGTCTACGCTTCCATTTGTGTTGAGGCGGGCAACTCCACTACGACTAATTCCATCATAGGTGTTGAAATTTCCCCCAATTATGATCTTCCCATCGGATATTATTTCTATTGCTAGCACTCCATCAGCATTATTGGCTCCGCTTCCCGGATCAAAGGATGAATCAAGGCTTCCATTCGTGTTTAGACGGGCAATCCGATTGCGCGAAGTACCGTCATAGCTGGCAAACTGTCCACCGATCAAGATCTTTCCATCAGACTGAACAGCGATTGAACGAACATCATTGTCTGCCCCAATGCCAGGATCGAATGAGGTGTCCAGGCTACCATCTGCGTTGAGCCGGGCGATATGGTTACGCGCCGTACCATCATAGCTGGTGAAATCTCCACCAATAAGGATCCTTCCATCTGCTTGAAGGGTTGTACTCCACACAGCTCCATTTGCCGCGGCTCCGGGATCAAATGAAAGGTCGAGTGTACTTGGTTGGGCATGGCCGATCAGGGTGAACAAGGCGCATCCGGTAAGAGTCAGAAAAGTTCGCAGGGTCTTCATGAGGCTGGTGCAAGTTGCATAGGGACAATTGGAAAAGGCGCCACTTTCCAGGTTGGCGTGTGCCACACTTGGCCGTTCCACAGCGATCTTCAAAGCAAGACGCTGGGGCCGTGGCCAGCAATACTCAGAAATGAGTATTCCGCCTCTACACCCAGCCCAGCTTCAGGGCTTGTTCCACCAAGGCTGTGGTATTGCTCACACCGGCCTTGCGCAGCATGTTGCGCCGGTGGGTGTTCACGGTGTGCAAGCTGCGGTGCAGGCGCGTGGCGATGACCTGGCTGGTAAGGCCCTGGGCCATCAACTGCAGCAGCTCCCGTTCACGTGCCGAGGGTGTCCAGGTGTCCGGACCCAACTCCTTGAGTCGCGCAACGAAGTCCTCGTGGAGCGCGTCGGGACCGGTCAGGCTCCAGGCACCCGCACCATGCACCCCGTGCAGCTGGCCCACCTCACGGCACAGGTGCAGCATGGCGCGCACCCGGCCATCACTGCTCCACAGCAGCGGCAACACATGGCGTTGCAAGCGGCCGAAGCGACCTTTTGGACTGCGGTGGCGGTGGGTGAGCGTCAGGGCGCAATCCGCTCCACTACGGCAGGGTGTGCAATGCTCCACGGTCACCCGGAACACCTGCTGCAGGTGCCGCACACGCGCACGCTCCTGCTCGGGGATCCTTGCGCGCAGGCATTCTAGGGTAGCGGGTTCTCCGTGCTGTGCAAATGCACTTGTCAAGCCGTTATCGTACACCAGCACATCGTGCTCCAGGTCCTGCACCACCACCCATTGGCCGGTGATGGAGGCCCAACGACCCACCGTCTCCTGCACCAGTTGCGCCACCCGGTCCGGGTCCAGCGGCCCATCGACCTGTTCAGGCCCAAGTGTCGCTATCTTATGGAGCGCAGTTCGCATCGATCTGCAATATGGACCAAAATCGGAAACCACATCGCCTCACCTTGGTCGAAAGTTCCGCCTCGTACAGCGGGTCGGGCAACTACCGCTCAAGTACGTCGGAGACGTTCGCGGACCCCCTCCAGTGGGAGCAGGCGCAAGTGTTCGTCCCGCGACCAGCTTAACAGGAAAACCCCGCCCACCTCCCGACGACCGGGGCTTCCAATTGAACTGGCTGGAGCTTAGCGCAGGATCACCAACCGCTCCTTGCAGGTCTTCTCACTGG
>JAGQVR010000355.1 GCA_020437875.1 Flavobacteriales bacterium | reverse complement strand
CGCGGAGTTGCGCGAGCTGCTGGCGTTGCGCTCCATGCAGATGGTGAGGTCCACCTGCGAGCCATCGTGGCAGCTGGCACATTTCGCCCCGTTCTCCTTCACACCGGTCACCGCCACGCACTTGGTCAACGCCGCCGGGTACACCACGCCCCACCAGCTGAGCCAGCTGAAGCTGGTGCCGGCCGCGGCCATCAGCAATTTGCCCTTGCCGTATGCGTAGTTCACACCATCGGTGAGCACACCGCTGCTGAAGGGTGTTCCCACGCTCATGCTCACCACCTGAACCGCATTGTTGTTCCCCATCTGCACCAGCGCGTTCTTCACGCCGGTGAGCTCGCTGCTCTTGTCCAGGACCACATCCTCGCAGCCCCGGATGAAATGGAGCGAGCTCTTGTAGCCGACGCCCGTACTGGCACCCACATCGTTGCGCGGTCCTGCGGCCAGACCGGTCATGCTGGTGCCATGGGAGCAGCTGGTGTACGCGGAGCTGCCGTAGGTGTAACCGGTGGAGATCGAACGCCCCACATTGCTGGCGCCCGAGTTGAAGTTGCTGCCGAGCAGGGGCTGGCTGCTGCTGATCCCCGCATCGATCACGCCGATGGTGATGCCCTGGCCTTGTGCATTATCCCATGCCGCCGGGATCGTGTGGTTGTTGAAGTTCCACGGAAGTCGTGCGTTCGGGGTGATGGTGCTGATGTCCGCATTGCTGGCCGAGCCGGAGCTGCCGCAGCCCGAGGTCGATCGCTCCACCTCACCGGCGAGCGGCCAGTAACCCAATGGCTCGATGTAGCGAACGTTCTTCAGGTTGTAGAGCTTGGTGAAGAGATCCACATCCATGTTCTTCACCACCAGCACGGGCAGTTGCGCGTCGTCCTCGATGAGGATGTCGGTCAGCTGCACGGGAACCGAGCGGCCCTCGTTCGTGGTACGCACGATCAGGTCCAGCAGGGCATCATGTACCGACCGCCATGCGGTGCTGCGGATGTCGATCTCGTGGAGGTGCTCATCGACTTCAGTGGCGTTCGCCGGTTGGTAACCGATCGCGACATGGGTGTCATTGATGCGTGTTGCGCTCCAACGGGTCCGTAGGTCCACCATGGACCAATCGAAGCCGTCATGGGCGCGCAGCTGGTCGAGCACGATCCGGTCCACCTCTTCCCGCGCCATCTGCTCTCCCTGGGGTACCGCCATCGGATCGGACCGTTCCTGGAGGACGGCCCCGGAGGGAAGCTGGTCCGTGGTTGCGAATTCCTCGCGCTTGCAACCGGTCATGAGAGCGAGCGCCGTCAGTAGGAGGAGGGTAGTGGTGCGCATGGTCGTATGTGTGGTTGACCGAAGCTAGGTTTCCTCCCGATCCGTGCCACTGGTCGTGCGGCACGATGTTCCATCTACTTTTGCGGCCGCTATCCCGACCCCATAGTTCAATGGATAGAATAGGAGTTTCCTAAACTCTTGATCCAGGTTCGACTCCTGGTGGGGTCACGAACGAACGATCGGGCTGACTTCCGTCAGGTCCGGCCTTCTCCCGATCTCCGCTCTTTGCACCATGAGCGCCCGCCAGCTGACGGAGGTCACCTGTTACCATTGTGGCGACCCCTGCGCCGAGGACCATCGCAAGCACGATGGTCACGACTTCTGCTGCCATGGTTGCGAGGTGGTGTACGTCCTGCTGAACGAAGCCGGCTTGTGCGACTACTACGCCCTCGGCGAGAAGCCGGGGGTGAAGCAACGGAGCTCCGTGGACGAGCAGCGGACCGAGCTCTTCGACCTGCAGGAGGTCCGCGAGCGGCTGGTCGAATTCCATGAAGGTGGCATCATGCGGGTCCGGTTCAACATCCCGCAGATGCATTGCAGCTCGTGCATCTGGCTGCTGGAGAACCTGCAACGGATCGAACCGGCCATCATCCGTTCACGCGTGGCCTTCGCCGCGAAGGAGCTCACCATCACCTTCCGCGAGGACCGCTTCCCGCTTTCCGACCTCGTAAGGCTGCTGCGCCGGATCGGCTACGGCCCGCAGTTGACCAATGCGAACGAACGCGTGGATCGGAGCGCGGTGCCGCGCATGCTGTACGTGCGCCTCGGCGTGGCGGGCTTCGTCTTCGGCAATACCATGATGTTGAGCTTCCCGGAATACCTGGGAGCCGACAACGAGGCCGGTTTGAAGGAGGGCTTCCAGTGGTTGATCGTCCTCTTCAGCTTCCCGGTGGTCTTCTTCCTCAGCACCGACTTCTTCCGGAGCGCCTGGGGCGGTGTGCGTAGTCGCACCATGAACATCGACATCCCCATCGCGCTCGGGATCATCGCGTTATGGACCCGAAGCCTGTGGGACGTGTTGGGAGGCACCGGGCCGGGCTACTTCGATTCACTGGCGGGGCTGTTGTTCTTCCTGCTCATCGGTCGCTGGTATCAGGCGCACACGTACCGGGCGCTCCGCTTCGATCGGAGCCTGGAGGAGTTCCTGCCGCTCGTGGTGATCCGGGCGCGTGAAGGCGAGGAGGAGCCGGTGAAGGTGAACGCCCTCAAGACCGGCGATCGCATCATCGTTCGGGACCAGGAGCTCGTGCCGGTGGATGCGATCCTCCGCAATGGTGTGGCGCATATCGACAGCAGCTTCATCACGGGCGAACCGCTCGCCGTGCGCAAGCAGG
>JAGQVR010000354.1 GCA_020437875.1 Flavobacteriales bacterium | reverse complement strand
GGATCCAGTCAGGAGATCACTAGGAACAGGAAAGGCCCGCACCGATCGGTGCGGGCCTTTCCTGTTCCTTCTCCCCTTCCTATTCCACGATCAATTTACCGGTCACGACCTCCGCACCGGCCGTGATACGGTAGAGGTATGGTCCGGCCATCGTACCGGTCGCGTCCCAGTCGATCCGGTACTGAACGCCTTCAGGTAGCACCCCGAGGTCGCGGTCCACGATGAGTGCCCCGTTCAGTGAACGCAGTTCGAATGTCACGTGTTGATCGGATGCCGTTGGCGTGAAAGCGAATACCGTTGCACCGCTCGTCGGATTCGGGAACACGTCGACCGATATGGGTTCCACCTGGATCGACTTGGTCGTGCCCACTACCGGTGCTTCATCCTGAACGGGCTCCGGTGCCATTCCGCTGCCGCTCGGGCAGATCAGGTATCCACTGTTCACTGTACCGCCCGCATAGCCCTGGTTGATCGCGGTCAGCGCATCGTTCAACGCTTCACGCGTGTAGGTGTTCCCGCAACTGCCGATCTTCTCATCGGCCGCATCGATCACCTGCTGCACGGTCCATCCCGCGAAAAGGCCGTCCGCCACCACCATGTCCTTCAGCAAGGTCGTTGATGGGCTGTACGCGTTGTCGTACTCATCGAATCGAACGCTGAGCTTCAAGGCGACGAGCTGGCCCGCGAAGGTGTTGCCATAGTTCGTGGGATTCTGCATCAGGCCATAGGGCAACCGGGCGATCGTGCCATAGGACGGCAGGAAGGCGGTGACCGCATTGGAGGAGGTCAGGCGCAGCCTACGCGTCCCGCAACCGATCGTGAGGTAGTTCGGAGCAGGGAAGGCCGCAGCGAAGTTGTTCGCCATGAAGCCGGCCGCATTGTTCCACGATGGGGTCGCCCCCCAGACCTCCTGGGTCTCGGTGCGCGTGCCCATGCAGTCATTTCCAGCAGGCAGCTCGATCGTGGTGGTGCAGGTGCCGGTACAGCCACGGGAATCCGTGACCACCACCGTATAGGTCCCGGAACTGGTCACGCTGGCCACCGCTGTATTGCTCTCAGGTGTGGTGCTCCAACTATAGGAGTAGGGGCCTAGACCACCCCATGCGATCGCACGTACCGTGCCGGCGCTCGCGTTCGCATTGCATATCACCGTGGGTGGACTGTAGGCGCGCACGAACACACTTGTCGAGGTGGAACTGCAGCCCGGCAGTGAGACCTGCACCGAGTAATAGCCGGTCAGGGTCGCTTCGTAGCTGCTCGATGTCGCACCGCTGATCGCTGAGCCATTGCGATACCAGATATAGTTGTAGCCGCTCCCCCCGTTGGCATTCAGCGTGACACTACCGCCATAGCAGAAGGCGGTGGCGCCGCTCGTGGTGATGGTCGCGTTCGGACCGGCACCGACACTGATGTTCATTGGCCCAGAGGTGGCCGTACATGTACCCGAGGTCACCGTTACCGTGAAGGCCCCGTTCAAGTAGGCGGTGTATGCATAGCTGGTCGCACCAGAGATCGCGATACCGTTGTAGCGCCACTGGTACGTCGCTCCCGCGGTCTGCTCGGTCACCAGGATGACGTTCCCGCCGGTGCAGAACGAGGTGGCCCCGAGCGCAGTGATGGTCGGAGTCGTCCCGGAGCTTGAGGCGCTGACGGTCACGGCTGAGCTGGTGCCTGAACAGCCACCGTTCGTAACCGTCACGGTATAACTGCCGCTCAACGTTGCGGTGTAGGAGCTGCCGGTGGCCCCGCTGATCACTGATCCATTCCGGCGCCACACATAGCCGTTGCCACTGGTGCTGGCCGTGGTGAGGGTCACACTGCCCCCGTTGCAGAAGCTGGTGGCGCTCTGTGGGGTGATCACCGGTGTGGTGCCGTTCCCCACCGTGACCGTGATGGCGCTCGAGGTGGCGGAACAGCCGTTGTTGGTCACCGTGCGGGTGTAGCTGCCGGCCTGGGTGGCGATGTACGAACTGCTCGATGCGCCGCTGATCGTGCTGCCGTTCCGGGTCCATGAATAGCTGTAGCCCGATCCGGTATTGCCGGACAATGTCACGCTTCCGCCACTGCAGAAGGTGGTCGATCCGCTCGCGGATATCGTGGCCGCGGGCATGCTGCCGACCTGGATGTTCACTGCGGCGGAAGTGGCCGTGCAGGACCCGTTCGTCACCGTGACGGTCATCGTCCCGTTCATGTAGGCGGTATAGGCGTAGCTCGTGGCGCCACTGATCGCATTCCCGTTCAAGCGCCATTGATAGGTGTTGCCACTGGCCTGCTGCGTCACGAGGATGACGTTGCCTCCGCTACAGAAGCTCGTCGGGCCGTAGGCGGTGATCACAGGTGTGACCCCCGAGCCGGATACACTGACCGTCACGGCACTGCTCGTTCCGGTGCACGAACCATTGGTGACCACCACAGTGTAGCTACCCGCGAGGGTGGCGGTGTAGCTGCTTGACGTTGCACCGCTGATGGTGGTGCCGTTCCGACGCCATGCATAGCTGTTACCAGAAGCTGTGGAAGTGGAGAGCACGACACTTCCTCCGGTACAGAAGGAGGTCGAGCCTTGCGCGGTGATGGTGGGTGTTGCGGAAGTGGAGACCGTCACGGTCACGGCACTGCTCGTTCCGGCGCAGGAACCATTGGTGACCACCACGGTGT
>JAGQVR010000353.1 GCA_020437875.1 Flavobacteriales bacterium | reverse complement strand
GATCCTCCCCATCCGCGCATACGGTGACCCGGTCCTGAAGAAGGTCGCCGCCGACATAGAACCCGGCCACGCCGGCCTGAAGGAACTCATCGCCGATATGTTCGAGACCATGTACGCCGCCAACGGGGTGGGCCTTGCAGCGCCGCAGATCGGCAAGAGCATCCGCCTGTTCATCGTGGACACCCATGCCGGTGCGGACAGTGACGACCCGAATGCGGAAAAGGCGCCCGAGGATGCGGACGAGGAACCGCGTTTGAAGAAGGTCTTCATCAACCCGTATATCGTGGAGGAGGAGGGTGAGGAGTGGGCCTTCGAGGAAGGATGCCTGAGCATCCCGAACATCCGCGAGGATGTGAACCGCCAGCCGCGCGTGGTGCTGCAATACCAGGATGAGCAGTTCAACGACCACGAAGAGGAGTTCGAGGGATTCGCGGCCCGCGTGATCCAGCACGAGCATGACCACCTCGATGGCGTGCTCTTCATCGACCACCTCTCACCCCTGCGCAAACGCCTGCTCAATGGCAAGTTGCGCGACATCTCCCAAGGCCGCACCGACGCCAAGTACAAGATGCGCTTTCCCGCCGCCAAATGATCGCACACATGAAGAAGTTGCTGTTCCTGCTGCCCGTGGCCCTGCTCCTCGCGTGCGGAGGTGAGAAGAAGGAGACACCCGCCGACGCCCAGGCCCGCATCCGCGCCATGGAGGATTCGGTGTTCCAGACGCTGACCTTCGACAAGCGGAAGGCGCTGGCCCTGATCGACGTGTACAAGGCGTACGCCACGGCGAACCCCTACGACACCACCAGTGCCGAATACCTCTTCCGCGCGGCCAACGTCGCGAAGTCCCTGCACGATGGGGACCAGAGCGTGAAGCTGTACGAGCGCATCGCCAAGGAGTTCCCCAGCTGGAAGCGGCTGCCGGACGTGCTCTACCTGAAGGCCTTCACCATCGACAGTGAGCTGGGCAATAAAGGCGAGGCCGAGATGGCCTATCGCGCCGTGATCGAGGCCTATCCGACGCATCCTTTCGCCAAGGATGCGCAGATCATGATCCAGAACCTGCAGTACTCCGATGAGGAGCTGATCAGGATCTTCCAGGCACGGCAGGACAGTGCCGATGCCGCTCAAGCCGCCGCCAAGTGAGCCGACTTTCATTGAACGCGGCAGCTGCGGCCGCAATGACACCCGCCGCTTACCAGGAGTTCTTCGAAGGGATCGTGGCGAGTGGCCAACCCTATGGCCCGCCGGGTGGTGGTTATGGCGCCGACTACACCAAGTTGAACCTGGCCCGTACGCGACGGATCAGGAAGACCCTGAAGGTCCTTCCCGATGTGCAGGCCGCCATGGAGGCTGCTCCACCGATGACCTGGTTGGTGATCACCGAGCCGTGGTGTGGCGATAGTGCCCAGAACCTGCCCGTGCTGGAGGCGTTGGCGGCACTTGCGCCGGCCATCACCTTCCGCATCGCATTGCGCGACAGCACCGACCTGATCGAGGACCACCTCACGAACGGCGCGCGCAGTATCCCGAAGCTCATCGCCTTCGATCCGACGACGGAGCGGGTGCTCTTCACCTGGGGGCCACGTCCGCACGGTGGTCAAGCGCTGGTGATGGGGGAGAAGGAGAAGCCGGAGGGCGAGCGCCGATCCAAAGAAGCGCTGGCCGAAGCCCTGCACCGCTGGTACCACGAGAATGCGGGGGTGGAGGTGCAGCAGGAGATCGGGGCCTGCCTGGCGGGTCTTGCGCGCAAGTCACAGGTGCAGGGCGCATTGCGCTGAAGGCCGCTCGGGTCGTCGTCGCCTGACAGGGATCCGCTTTCTTCCTATTTTCCGGGATCACCACCTCCCATGAAGCGACTGTTACCACTTCTGCCGCTCTTCCTTCCCGCCGTCCTCAACGCCCAAACGGTGCTTTTCGAGGAAGGCTTCGATGGCACCCCGGCCTTCACCCTCAACACCACCGATGTGTCCTCCACCACCGGTGGTGCGAACACCTGGCTGATCAACGACGCATATACCGGCGGTTCCGGGGAGATCGTTTGCCTGGGCTTCCCCTTCGGCTTCACCGTTCCGACCACGGCCGGGCAACCCGCTGGCATCACCGACCCCAACGGGCCCTACATGCACATCACGAGCGAGGCGGCCATCGCGAGCGGCGTGCAGAACTGCTGCTTCGCTGCGGCGGACGGCTTCTGCACCGATGCGGCCAACCACTTCGCGGCCATGAGCACCGATGTGTCGACCGTCGGACAAGGGGAGGTGAGCCTCTCGTTCTGGTGGCTCTGCGGTGGTGGCAACAATAACTACGGCGAGGTGTACTACAGCACGAACGGCGGAAATGCCTGGTCGGCCATCACCACGCCCATCGCGCAATACCGCAACCAGAGCGCCTGGGTGCAGCAGACCATCACGCTTCCCGCTTTTGCGGAGCAGGCGCAGCTGCGCTTCGGCTTCCGCTTCGTGAACGGTACGGCGCTCAGCGCCAGCGATCCGGGTTTCGGGGTGGATGACGTGCGCATCACGGCCAGTGTCGCCACAAACAGCATCTCGACCGGGAGCATCACACCGCTGAGCTATTGCCAGGGTGCTACGGTGGAGGTCCCCTTCACGATCGTCGGCAGCTTCAATGCGGGCAACACCTTCACCGCGCAGCTTTCCAAC
>JAGQVR010000352.1:1538-2663 GCA_020437875.1 Flavobacteriales bacterium | reverse complement strand
TGCGGACCATGGAGCTGCGGAACCAGCAGGGGATCCAGGTTATCATCCCGAATAAGGACGTGTTCCAGAACGCCCTGATGAACTACACGCGCAACGGCATCCGCCGTATCGACCTGCAGGTGGGCATCAGCTATGGCGAGGACCTGGAACGTGTTGAGCGCATCACCATGGCGGCCGTGAAGGCCGTGGACGGGGTGTTGGCGGACAAGCCCGTTGAGCACTACTACATCGAGTTTGCGGACAGCAGCATCAATTACGAGATGCGCTTCTGGATCGAGGCCAAGGGACAGAATCATTACAACAGTGTTCGCAGCCTCGCCATCAAGGCCATCAAGGCGGCCTACAACAAGGAGGGCATCACCATACCGTTCCCGATCCGCACGCTCGACTTTGGCATCAAAGGCGGCGAGAAGTTGGATGCGATGTTGAGGTCTGCTGGGCAGGCACCGACGAAGCGGGAGTGAGGACCGGCTATTTGGCCCGCATCCTGTTCCCGCGTGCCTCATGCGTGACTTCCGCCAGGCCCAGCGCCTCCATCAGCGGTGGCACATACACGCCGAACCGCCCGCGTAGTCCTTTCTTCAAGCCATACCAGCCTTTCACGGGGTTCTTTTCGCTCCGGGCCCAGGCTTCCACGGTTCCCTCCTTAGCGGGCTTCTGCTCATCGGCACCGCCGAGGTCCATCCAGTCGCCGTGCTTCTTCAGCATGGTGTGCAGGTCGTTGATGCAGCGGATGTCGTAGAGCAGCACGGTCTTGCCGACGGTGCAGACGAGCACTTCCTTTCCATCCTTCTCCTCGACGTGCATCGTGTACTCCGAAGATCCCGGCGGGGTCTTCAGTTTCCACGGCTTGTCCTTCGTGCGCTTCTCCATGAGGCTCACTTCTTATTGCGCGCCTTCCTGACCTCCTTCTTAAGGGCAGACTTCTGCGACAATTGTCTCAAGTCGGAATGCGGATCACCTACCTGCTCGTCGACCTCTTTCTTCGAGAGGCCCCTGATGTTCTTGTATGTGACGTGTATGCTCCGCGACATGTGCCTGGCTACAACGTCCCCCGGTTCTCCTGCTCGCGCTCGATCGCCTCGAAGAGCGCCTTGAAGTTGCCCTTCCCGAAGCTCTTCGCGC
>JAGQVR010000352.1:0-1528 GCA_020437875.1 Flavobacteriales bacterium | reverse complement strand
CGCTTTGGCATGCGAAGCTGTTCGCCGCCATGAAGAACGTGACGCTTATTGTCCTCATTGGCCAACACGCCCATGAGCATTACCTGGGCGATCGCGCAAAACCATCGCTCACGGAAACGGTGAAGCACTTCAATGACTACCTGCCCACGTATTTCCCGCTGGTCCATCCATCGCCGCGCAACAACATCTGGCAGGCGAAGAACCCGTGGTTCAGAGAACGCGTACTGCCCGAGTTGCGGCAGTGCATCAAAGGGGTCCTGACCTCTTAAGCCCGCGTATCAAAGCGTCCCCCGGTTCTCCTGCTCGCGCTCGATCGCCTCGAAGAGCGCCTTGAAGTTGCCCTTCCCGAAGCTCTTCGCGCCCTTGCGCTGGATGATCTCGAAGAAGAGCGTGGGGCGGTCCTCCACGGGCTTGGTGAAGAGCTGCAGGAGGTAGCCCTCATCGTCGCGGTCCACCAGGATGCCCAGCTCGGCCAGCGGGGCGAGATCCTCCTCGATCGGGCCCACGCGGTCCAGCAGGCCGTCGTAGTAGGTCGTTGGCACTTTCAGGAACTCCACGCCGCGGCTCATCAAAGCGCGCACGGTCTTCACGATGTCATCGGTGGCCACCGCGATATGCTGCACGCCGGGACCGTTGTAGAAATCCAGGTACTCCTCCACCTGACTCTTCTTCTTGCCCTCGGCCGGCTCGTTGATCGGGAACTTGATGCGGCCGTTGCCGTTGCTCATCACCTTGCTCATCAGCGCGCTGTACTCCGTGCTGATGTCCTTGTCGTCGAAGCCCAGCACGTTGGCGAAGCCCATCACGTCCTCGTAGAACTTCACCCAGGGGTTCATCTCGTTCCAGCCCACGTTGCCCACCATGTGGTCCACGTACTTCAGGCCGGTGGTGGTGGGGTTGTAGTCGCTCTTCCATTCCCGGAAGCCCGGCAGGAAGACGCCGTGGTAGTTCTTGCGCTCGATGAAGACGTGCACCGTGTCGCCGTAGATGTGGATGCCGCTCTTCACCACCTGGCCGTCGGCGTCCTTCTCCACCGTGGGCTTCATGTAGCTCTTGGCGCCGCGCTTGGTCGTCTCCTCCCAGGCCTTGGTGGCGTCGTCCACCCACAGGGCGATCTCCTTCACGCCATCGCCGTGCTTGCGCAGGTGATCGTTGATCGGGTGCTCCTGCGTCAGCGGCGTGGTAAGGACCAGGCGGATCTTGTCCTGCACCAGCACGTAGCTCGTGCGGTCCTTCACGCCGGTCTCCAGACCTGCATAGGCGAGGCTCTGGAAGCCGAAGGCCGTCTTGTAGAAGTGCGCGGCCTGCTTGGCGTTGCCCACGTAGAATTCAATGTAGTCGGTGCCGAGGAGGGGCAGGAAGTCGGCGGCTCCTTCGACGATCTTCTTCAGATCAGGGGTTGCGCTTTCGATGGCCATGGCAGTAGTCGGTTTGTCATCCCGGGCTTGACCCTGGACGAGCCCCAAAGTTCGGGCTTTTATCCAGCATGAGGGTGATGGAGGTCAGTTGGGCATACCCCGGCCCAAAT
>JAGQVR010000351.1 GCA_020437875.1 Flavobacteriales bacterium | reverse complement strand
TCCGGTCACCACCAGCGCAAGGCCATCATTGAAGGTGCCGATATGATCATGTTCCGGGGCCAACAACATGTCCCCATACATGCTGACCAAGCCGGTTCGACCATTCAGCCGTACACGTGAGACACGGTCCCGAAAGCCTTCCACCCATTCGTATTCCGGCGGAACCACCCACGCTCCTTGTCGATCGATCACCCCGCTCCGGCCATCCATGCCCACGACCGCCAACCCATGGTGGAAATTACCCGCCGACCCGAAACGGAAATCGATCCGGGATTCCCCACGCGCATTCACGTAGCCGTAAGCCGCATGGTCCTGCGCAAAGGCCAAGCCTTCGTGCAGGTCGCCCAGATCCGTGTAGATCATCGGTACCACGAGTTCGCCACTGCGATCCACCGCGCCTACACGCCCTGCACGTTCCACCACGCTGGTCCCTTCGACCGGCTCGTTCACATCATCATATTCGATGGACACCACGCTTTTCCCGCTTCTGTTGATCGTTCCCACGCGACCATCACGGCTCACCATGGCTTGCCCACCCTTGAAAGGCTCCACCCACTCGTATTCGGCCTTGATCCGCTCGGTTCCCTCCCGATCGATGAAGCCCCACTTGTCCTCCCGCCTGAACGGCAGCAGCACCAAGCTCGCGGTCTTGTAGTCATCCACCAGCTCTTCCATGAAAGGATAGTCCGGATACTCGGCAATGAAGCTCGTTATCGTTCCGACACTGAGGTCCTTGCTGTAGGTCTCGTAGATGCCCCGCCAAGCATCGGGCACCCGATGGTTCTCCGGATGATCGAAAATGAACTCCCGGTACTCCTGGATCGTTCTGGAAGGCGTGCACAAGCGATAGACCTCATCCTCGGCCTGTCGCACATTGGGGTTCTCCGGATGTTCCTTGATGAAGGCCAAATAGCTCGGCAGGTCCTTTGCGGACGTGGCTTCCTCGTACACCGCTTCCTGTTGTCGCGTTCTGGCCTCGTACACCTGTTTCGCCTCCGGAAAGGCGTCCAGGAAGACCTGATAGGCCTTGGCCGTATTCGTGGCCTTCGCTTCTTGGAATGCGAGATGATGCATTACCGTGCGCGCTTCATCTCCTCGCGTGCCCCCCGGATACCGCTCCAGGTAGCTGCGATAGGATGCCACCGTGTTCTGACCCTTGGCCACTTCCCATGCCAGATCATAGACGTGCGAGCGCTGCGCTTGGATGCTCGTATAGGAAACACCCATCGTCCCGATGTATCCACGCTCCTTATCAGGGGCTTCGGAGAACGCAAGGTCCGCTTTAAGGATGAACTGGTAGGCCGAATCGATATCGAAGAACGGGTTATCGGCCCTCCCGCTGATCACGCTGAGCCCGTACCATGCCGCTGCCGGATGCTTCTTCACCTCCTTCCGGAAGAGCTCCCGCGCCTTGAAATAGTCATGTACCTCCAGCGCCTTGAAGGCCTTCTCCAGTCCACCCGCCCGCACCGATGTCATCGCAAGCAGCAACAGCGGCAGGAGGATCGTACGCATCGTCATTCTCATTCCCACGCGCCAAAAGTAGGGGCGGCATGTGGCGGGCTTGCCCACCTTTGCGCGGCACGATCGACCACTTCCTGTTGATGGACTCCACTGCCGACCGCATCGAACGGCTGCTTACCCGCCGCAACGCATGGGTATTGCTGGTCCTGATCGCCATGGTCAGCTTGGGCGCCGGCATCGCACTGCGTCACGTACGGGTGGACTACGACTTCGAGAAGTTCTTCCCGAACGACGATCCGGAGCTCGACCGCTACCTTGCCTTCCGCGAACGCTTCGGGCACGACAACGATTTCCTGCTCTTCGGTATCGAACGCGAGGAAGGGGTCTTCGACAGGGAGCTATTGACCAGCGTGGACAGCCTGGCCGCCCGGCTTGCACGCATCCCGCGTGTGACCAAGGTGCTCTCGCCCACCCGCCTCACCGAACCGATCATCACACCGGTCGGTGCCTTCGAGACGCCCTACCTCCGTTATTGGGACGACGAGCTCATCGCCATCGACTCCGCACGCATCTGGCACGACCCGCGGATCAAGGACCACTTCTTCTCCGATGACGGACGGGCCATGCTCGTGATACTGAACGCGGAGCCGAACCTCTCCAAGGCGAAGTGCGACACCCTCTTGAAGCACGTGCGCGCAACGCTCCAGGAGACGGATATGGCGGACACCCGCATCGTTGGCCGGATCGTGGGGCAGGACCACTACATCAACACCATGGTCCGGGAGATGCTCTTCTTCCTGTCCGCGTCCATCGCCCTGCTGGCGGTCTTCCTCTGGTTCGCCTTCCGAACGCCGTATGGGGTGCTGGTGCCCATCGGGGTGGTCGGCCTGGCGATCCTCTGGCAGATCGGCTTCATGACCGCCCTGGGCAAGCCGATCAGCATCCTGACGATGCTACTGCCGACGATCCTGTTCGTGGTGGGCATGAGCGATGTGGTGCACTACCTCGAATGCTACCTCGACGAACTGCGGGCCGGGGTGCCGAACACGCGCGCCATCGCCAACACTTACGCGGAGGTCGGACTGCCCACCCTGCTCACGGCCATCACCAGCGCCATCGGTTTCGCCACGCTCGGCACGGCGAACATCCCGCCCTTGCAGGAATTCGGCCTGTACACCGCACTGGGGGTCATCCTCACCTTCCTCCT
>JAGQVR010000350.1 GCA_020437875.1 Flavobacteriales bacterium | reverse complement strand
CTAAGGTCGATCGAGCCCGTTCGGAAGCGCTGCGGTACTTTGCTGCAGTGAGGTACGCGCTTTTCGTCCTCTTCCTTTCCGCCTTTCGTATTCAAGCCCAAGTAGACCTTGAGGCCGAGCGGCGTGCCATGCTCAACGGCGACGTGCATGGTGTGATCACCCGGCTGGAACATGCCTTGGAAGCGCCTGCCTCCAGAACATCGGCCGTACATCGCGCCCGTATGCTTGAAACGCTCGGCGAGCAATACCATCGCCTGAGCGACATCGGCCATGCCGAACGGTACTGGAACGAAGCCCTGCGGCTCCGGCAACAGGCCTATGGTGACAGTTCGGCCGAAGCTGCCGTTGGATATGCCTACCGTGCGCGGTATCACAACTATATGGCTGCTCCCAGCCCGGATCACCAGCCACTGGCTTGGCGAGAGGCGGAACGTGCGCTACGCCTCAGTCCACGGAGCGACAAAAGCACTTCCTCGTTCGCGCGGATCCTGATCCATCGCGAAGCGGGCTACGCGTGGAAGGTCGCGTTCGGAGGTCGAGGCATCGAGACGCACGATCTGCTCGAACGATCAAGGCTCCACTATCGCCACGCGATGCGGATCGCGACGGTCGCCGGAGATACGATCTGGACTGCACAGCTCGCCCACGACATCGGGAACACCTTCACTGACGAGGCCGGCTACTACAAGAGCGTGCGTAGCAGGGCGGCGAATCGTCCTTTGGTTGACAGCGCGCTGTTCCACTACCGGAACTCCATCCGCCTGATGCAGGCATGTGGCATGGCCACTTCCGAAGCGGTGATGATGGACCACTTCACCACCGCGCTGCTCTATTACTACAACTATGCGCATGACAGCATCGCCAAAGTGACCGCCGCCTACGACCGTGCCTTGCGCACCATGATCGCACAAGCCGGGCACCCGCCTGACGTGGATCCGTTCACCTTCGAACCACGGGTGGGCAACAAGGCGCAGATGATCGAACTGCTCACCTTGCGCGCGACCGCACTGGCCAACTACCACCAAGCCGATGGGCCCAGACTACTTCCCGAAGCGCTAAGCGCGTTGGAGGCTGCCGTTCCGTATTGGGATGCGATGTTGCAGGAATACCGGAGCGAAGATTTCCACAAGGTGGTTGGTAGCTACAACCACTTCCCCTTCCAAAGTGGCACCCGTGTGCTCGCCGATCTCCACCGCCTTACCGGTGATGAACGCTATCTGCACCAAGCCCTACAGTGGTTCGACCGGAACCGCGATGCGCTGGAACGGCGCAATGCCGAGCGCTCCGGACAACGGATGCCTTCCGTTACTGCGCACCAGCCATCGATGGCCTATCGCACACGCCCCGGAACCGCATGCGTCGCCATTCACGCGCACCATCACATCGTCACGTTCTCCATCGGATCCGAACAGGTGGAGACGCGCATTCTGGATGGTCACGAGTGGAATGCCTTCGATCCTTGGGCATTCGTCGCGGACTTGAAGAAGGCCATTGTCTCGAATGACCCACAGTCGTACCGACGCAACGCGTTCCGGATCTACCAAGCCACCATCGCGGACGCGCTTGCCGATCCGGACATCACGGAGCTCATCCTCATTCCCAGCGAAGGGCTCAACACCTTCCCTTTCGAAGCACTGGTCACCGACACGCTCGGTCCGGCGCAATGGAGCGCGCTCCACTATGTGAACGGCCGATGTGCGGTACGCTATGCGCGCACCATCCAAGAGGCGCTTGCTCCCCATGTGCCGCTCCGCATGGCGGCGATGAAAGCCGCCATCGCCCATGCTCCCGGCACGGCCGAGCTTCCGTTCGCCACAGCCCTTGTGCGTCGCATCGGCGGATCGAACGCCACGCTGCATACCGGTCGCGAGGACCTGCTCCGCCTGCTCGCTGGTGACACCCCGTTGCACATCGCATCGCACGCCGTTGCACCCAGCGCACCCGACCAAACGCCGTACTTACAACTGGCCGACGGTCCGCTGCATCTGTATGATCTCGATACCGCGCACAACGGAACGCCTTTCATCGTGCTCAGCACATGCTCCAGCGGCGAAGGCAGACATTACTCCGGCGTGGGTACCCTCAGTCTGGGCAATGCGCTGCTACGTAGCGGTTCATCTACCGTGGTGCAAACGCTCTGGCCCGTGGACGACCAGGCCACGAGCGAGATCCTTCACCTGATGTACGCAGAGATGGCGAATGGCACCAGTGCATCACAGGCATTGGCCCAGGCGAAAGCATCGTTCATCAACATGCACCGCAACGACGCGCTCAGCAACCCGTTCTACTGGAGCGGGATCATCCTCACCGGTCGCGATGCGGATCCGACCACGCCGACCAAGCGTTGGACATGGTTGGTCGCCGGTATGGCTTCGCTCGTGCTGATCGCGGGAACACTCTACCGGGTGCTCAGGCGGTCCAGAAGATCGCGGGCCTTGGCAGCCAACAGCTGATCATCGGACGCGGCCACAGGGTCCAAGGCCGATCGTGCTCCGGTGATGTCATCGCTGCGCAACAGCAAAAGCGCGCTCCGGTACAGCGCCCGAACATGGAAGACCGACTCCACAGGCACCTTGCCGTACGAAGTCCGTGCAGTCTGTTCGTCACCTGCGCGCTCATACACCACCGCGCGGAAATAGTTCAGCGTATCGTTCGCGCCATCGGCAAGCAGGGCCGCATCCAACAGTGCCGCAGCA
>JAGQVR010000349.1 GCA_020437875.1 Flavobacteriales bacterium | reverse complement strand
ACCCGTGATGCGTTTTGACCAGCTCATAGGTCGCCTCGCCGATGTTCACCCGGCCGACGAGGCTGCTGGTCTCCATCCGCGCAGCGATGTTCACCGTATCACCCCAGACATCGTACTGGATCTTGCTGTCGCCCACGATGCCCGCCACAACGCCGCCGGTGTGGATCCCGGCCCGCATGGTGAAGAAGGACTTCCCCACCCTTTCCCGTTCGGTGGCCCGTTCATCCACCCAGCGCTGCATGGCCAGCGCGGCGCGCACCGTATCCACCGCACTGCCCTCCCGGCGCTCGGGCAGTCCGCCGGCGCACATGTAGGCATCCCCGATCGTCTTGATCTTCTCCAGCCCGTGTGACCGGGTGATCCCATCGAAGGCGCGGAAGTAGGCATCGATCTCCGCCACCAGTTCCTGCGCCTCCATGCGTCCGCTCAGCACGGAGAACTCATGGAAGTCGGTGAACAGGATGCTGACCATCTCCACCTCACGTGCCTCCGCCCGGCCCTTGGCCTTCAACTCCTCCGCGATGGTGCGCGGCAGGATGTTCAGCAGGAGCTTCTCGCTGCGTGCCCGCTCCGATTCGATCATGTTGCGCGAGCGATGCATATAGCGCAGGCGGCTCCACAAGCCGATGGCCAGGAACAGGGTGAACACGGCACCAACGATGAACACCCGCTTCTCCGAGCGCTCCCGGGATATGCGCATTTGATAGGCTAGCTCGGCGGTCTGTTTCTCGGTCGACCGCTTCAGGCTGTCGGCGAGCTGCTGCCGCTCGAACGCGTAGTTCATCTCCACCATCACCAGACCCTTGGCCCTGTCGGTGCTCAGCAGGCTGTCCTGGATCAGGATCATCCGCTGCAACGAAGCGAGCGCTCGACCATGCTCGCCTTGCGCTTCGTACGCCCCGTACAGGCATTCATGACACATCTTCTGGATCATCAGCGCACCGATCCTCTCCGCCTGCTCCAAACCCCGGCTGCAATGCGACCGGGCCCTGGCGTAGTTCCGGGCATCCAGTTCCACCTTGCCGATCATGGCGCGTGTCTGTGCCTGCAGCATCACCTCGCTGCCGCGCTCCAGGATGGCGATCGACCGCTCCAGGTAGTGGAGCGCACTATCCGTTCGTCCGAGCCTTGCCAGGCAGGTCCCGAGGTTCGCGTAGCAGATCGCGACCCAGCTCGGTTCACCCGCCTTGAGTCGATAGGCCAGATTGAGCCGATGGTGGATCAGCGCGCTGTCCGGCCGGCCCAGGTCCTCGAGCACACTGCCGAGATTCCCGTTCAGGATGGCGATCTCGTCCGCCTTCCCGGCCACCTGCCGGATGGCGAGGCTTCGGCCGTAGAAGCTCGCCGCCTCCCGGAAGTTGCCCGCGTTGTGATGCAAGGCCCCGATGGCGTTGTACACCGTCGCCGCGCCATCCCGATCCTTCCGGTCCTCGTAGATCCGCAGCGCATCATACAGGTCCTGAAGCGCCCCCTCGTACGCGCCGGTCAATTGCAGCACCGAGGCCCGCTCCACCAGCACCCGACCTATCGCGTTGCTGTCCTTGAGCGCCACCACGATCGCGTACACCTCATCGAGAAGTGCCCGGGCGGCGGCCAGTTCACCTGCCCGGCGCTCGGCCACGCATCGCTCCAGGAGGCAGCTCCAATCCGATGGTTCAGAGCCACGCCCATGAGCAGGCAGCTGGAGGAAGAGGACAAGGACAGCGACCCAAAAGAGCGAACGTCCCATGGTATGCAATGAGCTCTTCCCCTCCCGAACAGGATCCTGCTCCCTACCGGCCGCGCGCGTACCGTGGTGGTTCATGGCACGATGGTCCGGGCCATGCACCGATGGTCCAGTCCTTAAATCTACGTTTCAGATGGGTACGATATCCATGTCCGATGGCATGGATCGGCCTTGGGGGTTCAGATGGGCCGATCCAGATACCCATTTCTGGGTATTCCGGTCGTGAAATGTGGTCATTGCCATCCGAAATAGCCGACCAACGCTTAGATTTCATTCACCAAAACCGCCACCATGTCCGAAAAGAGCTTCACCTATGGCTGCCTGCCGAAGGTGGCCCTTCTCGCGGTCGCTGGGACCGTGGGGGTCGCCGTTGGCTACCTTTTGAAGGATACACCTCCGCCGGAACCGTGTCCGCCCGAAGGACCACCGTTGGTCGAAGCGGTGGCGGCATTCGACAAAGGGTCGTTGAACAAGATGACAGGCCTCGGCCCCTCCGTCCGTTTCTACCAAGCCAACGATGGTACGCAGAACACGACGGTCGCTGGTGCGATCGGAGAGGATGGTGCGCACCTGCCCACGGGAGCCACTGAATTCCATCGCTACGATGGCAATTTCAGCAATGCCCCGGTGATCACTGCGATCGACGAGAGCGCTGCGAAGGAAGCGATCGAGCGAGCGGAGCCGATGTGGAGCGTGGACTACAGCAAGGCGGCGTTGCAGGCCATGTTGAACGTTCCGGGTTGCCAGGGGATCGCCGTGGTGGAACGCGTCACGAGCGATGGAAAGCGGACCTACGACATGGTCCCGGTACGATTCGATGGTGGGAAGTACCGGCAAGTTGGCGCCACACGCAACACGATCGTCGGCATGCCCTGCCCGACCTTCTGTGGTTTCGACGCCTCCTACTACCTGCATAGGTGGTAATGAGGAATGCCATAGGATAGTCGTCCTCCGTACGTTGATCACGGGGATG
>JAGQVR010000034.1 GCA_020437875.1 Flavobacteriales bacterium | reverse complement strand
GAAGACGCCGTCGCCCAGTTCGAGCACGCTCACATCGTGGGTACCCCCACCGCAGTCGAAGACCACGATCTTCTGGTCTTTGTTCTTCTTGTCCAGGCCGTAGGCGAGTGCTGCGGCCGTAGGTTCGTTGATGATCCGGCGCACCTTCAAGCCAGCGATCTCACCGGCTTCCTTGGTGGCCTGGCGCTGTGCATCGTTGAAGTAGGCGGGAACGGTGATCACCGCTTCGGACACCGTGGTGCCGAGGTAATCCTCCGCAGTCTTCTTCATCTTCTGCAGGATCATGGCACTGATCTCCTGCGGGGTGTATTGGCGGTCGCCGATCTGCACACGGGGGGTGTTGTTCGGTCCGCGCTCCACCTTGTAAGGGACGCGCCCCGCTTCCTTCGAGCACTCGTCATAGGAGTTGCCCATGAAACGTTTGATGGAGAAGATGGTGTTGGTCGGGTTGGTGATGGCCTGACGCTTGGCAGGATCACCCACCTTGCGCTCTCCACCTTCCACGAACGCCACGACGCTCGGCGTGGTCCGTTTGCCTTCGCTGTTGGCGATGACCACCGGTTCGTTGCCCTCCATCACGGCTACGCAACTGTTGGTGGTCCCCAGATCGATCCCGATGATCTTGCTCATACTGCTTGGTTGTTCATCGGCCCATACCATTATGGCCGACGCCCGCCTTGGTCAAGGTCCATGCCATGCCCCCTTCAGGCGGGTTGGTCTGCCAAGAATGACGAAGCCCGCCATGAGGACGGGCTTCATACCTGCCAAACCGACAGATCGTCAGGGGCAAAAGTGTGAGCCTACCTGGTCTTCCGGGAAGGTGGAGCAGAAGATCAGGCTACCGGTGATATCCCCATCGGCCAACTCGTTCAAGGAGGTGGGACCCAATCGCTTGCCGATGATCTCCCGCACGTAACGGCTTCCCAAGATACCGTAACCGTTGTTCACGTTCGAATAGGTCGGGCGGTCCTCGATGATCCCGGAGACCGGCTCGGTGAGGGTCAGGAAGGTGTGGAACTCATCATTCGCCACAGAAACGATGAAGTCGATCCCATAGAACTTGCGCTGCTGGACCGAGGCGTCCGCCGTGACCGCGGAAGCGACCTCCTCAAAGAACCGACGTCCTTCCAAGGTGGCGCTCATGGCCTCGCTGTTACTTGTCGTCCGCTTCACCACCGTAGCGATGCGACGGGTGAAGGACTTCCGCTCCCCCTCGACCCCGTTCCGGACCTCGGAATAATTGAAGCGATAGTCGACCACGTAGCGTTTGCTGTTCGGCCCTGAGGTCCAGTTCAGTTCAAAGGCACCGTAATCACCACCATTGATCAGGTTGATCGGAACGGTCACGAATTGATCGGCGGACTGGAACTCGAAGTTGCTCACGACCGAAGTGGTGGCGGAAATGGACTCACCCTTGATCCCGAGTTCCACGCTGTATTCACTCTCGTCGTCAAGGTGGAGCTTGTAGTAGATGCTGCCATTGCCCGTGTTCAGCGCGATCGAATCGAGGAAGTCATCCTTGAAGTAATACAGGCGCTGATCGGGACTGTAGAAGGTCCCCGGTTCCCGGTCGTTCAGGATGGTGTCCCTCAGGGGGAAGGTGCCAAGGACCTGTCCATTCCGCCGACGCACCACCTGGCGATAGTCGAAGGCATCGGCGTTCCATTCGTTCGAGTCCTGCACCTGAGCATAGACCAAGGCGTCCCCAGCCCCCAGGAAGCCCTTGTTGATCCGGATGAACTGCAGGCTGTCCCGCATGTTCAACAGGCCCTCGACGACGGTTATGTTCTTGTAGTCTGCGTTGATGTCCAGATCGGTGCTGCAAGCCGACAGTAGGGCGCAGAAGACAAGGATGGATGGGGTGCGTGGCATGTACGGGGGAAGGGAAATGCGAAGCGCCAAAGATAGCCGCCCGCCCAACGTGTTCCCACCGCTCGCCAAGCCCGTGGCACCGTTCCTGAAGGATCCGTCGTGGTGCTTGCGGCTGGACGGAGCCCCGTAGCTTTACCGCATGAGCACCGGAGCCGCGAACGCCAAGCGCGTGACCACCCACACCCTGCAGGAGATGAAGGCGCAAGGCCAACGGATCTCCATGCTCACCGCATATGACTACTCACTGGCACGGCTGGTGGACGGTGCGGGTATCGATGTGATCCTGGTCGGAGACAGCGCGAGCAACGTGATGGCCGGTCATGAGACGACACTGCCCATCACCCTGGACCAGATGATCTACCACGCGGCCGGGGTCGTGCGTGGTTGTTCGCGGGCCTTGATCGTGGTGGATCTGCCCTTCGGCACTTACCAGGGCAACTCAAAGGGGGCGCTGAACTCGGCCATCCGGATCATGAAGGAGAGCGGCGCCCATGCCGTGAAGCTCGAAGGTGGGCGGGAGGTGATCACTTCCATCCAGCGGATCCTCACGGCCGGTATTCCGGTGATGGGCCACCTGGGGTTGACGCCCCAGAGCATTTACAAGTTCGGTACGTACGTGGTGCGCGCCAAGGAGGAGGAGGAAGCGGAACGATTGCGGTCGGATGCCAGATTGCTGGAGGAGGCCGGCTGCTTCGCCATCGTCCTGGAGAAGATCCCCGCGAAACTGGCCAAAGAGGTGGCCGCGAGCGTGAGCATCCCGGTGATCGGTATAGGCGCCGGGAACGGAGTGGATGGCCAGGTGCTGGTGCTCCACGATATGCTCGGGATCAACAAGGAGTTCAATCCGCGCTTCCTCCGTCGTTACGCCGACCTGCATGAGGTCATCACGGAGGCGGTCTCCAGCTACATCACGGATGTCCGCTCGCTCGACTTCCCCAACGCCGAAGAGCAGTACTGAGCCGGCGGCGATCAAGGTACTTTGGTCGGATGAGGCGGTGGTGGCTGCACTGAAGCCGGCCGGTATCCCTGTGCAACCCGACCCGACCGGCGATCCCGACCTGTTGACCATTCTGCGCGAGCAGTTGCAGGATCCGGACATGCATCTGGTCCATCGGCTCGACCGGCCAGTGAGCGGCGTGGTCCTGTTCGCGGGAACGCGCCATGCGGCTGAAGGGTTGAACCGCCAGTTCCGCGAACGGTCGGTCCGCAAGGTGTATCGGGCGATCGTGGAAGGCCGGGTGGAGGAACCCGGGGAATTACACGCTGTATTACGCCATGATCCGCATAGTCACAGGGCGAGGGTGTCGGCCGATCCGGGAACAGGCACACCCGGGACCCTTCGGATACGACCGCTGCGTGTGGGAGAGCGCTACACGTTGCTGGAGGTCGAACCGGATGGCGGCGCCTTCCACCAGATCAGGGCACAACTCGGTGCAGCGGGCTGGCCGATCAAGGGGGATGTGAAGTACGGGGCGCGCCGTGGGGAGAAGGACCGGAGCATCCACCTGCACGCCTGCACCATCACATTCAGTCATCCCACCATCGGAGTGCCGATGGTCGTGGAGGCGCCGGTGCCAATGTCCGGCCTTTGGACGAAGCTTACCCCCTGAAACCGGTCCGATCAATGCGGGCGCGCCCGCAAGACGTATAGTAGCGTGTTGGTCCCTTCCACAGGGGACCGATCGAAGCGGGTGGTGTAGCCGCCGTCCACGAAGTGCTGCCAATCCGGGTCCTCCGCGAATCGGGGGTCCTTCGCCAGCCGCTGTGAGGCCACGATAACGTTGATCCGCTCGGTCGACAGGAGATCATCCAGTCCACGGACCTTGTCCTGTGCGGAAATGCGGACACTTCCAGCAGGCAGGTAGCTCGCATATCCGCCATCGGCATCGAGGATGATGATCGGTGCAGGGAGGTCAAGTTCGCGAAGCGCCTGTATCGTGGCGAGGACCGGTCGTCCGGGTGTGCCGATGGGTCGGCCCACATATAGTACAAGGATCAAGCCGATCAGAACTGCGACGGTCCGTTGTGGCCAGCGCGTATCAACCGACCGTTCCGGGAAGAGCCTCCCCACAAGTGGCAGTAGTGCCAAGGTGATCGGAAAGATGAGGTAGTGTTGGCGTGGAAATATGATGATCGCGGCGAGGATGGCCGGTGCGGCCAGTGCAGCGATGACCCACATCGAGGCGACGGACGTGGAGCGCTTCGACTTTCGCACCGGGAACAGGGCCCAGCAGATGACGAAGAAGAGCAGGCACAGGAGCAGGGTGGCCTTCCGATCCAGACGCGCACCTGCGGGCAGCACCATCCTGCCCAGCGTGGGGACCAGTTGGCGCAGGTTCGAGCCGATGTGCCAGGCCACGCGATCGGGTGCATGGCTTATGGCTCTGGACAGGCTGCTCGTGGTGCCGAGGTCACGTTGTGTGATCGATTCCCAGCTGGTCCATGCGTCCGTATCACTGTCGTCGGCCTCGATCCGGTTCAAGGCGTAGTGCTGGCCGAAGGCGACCATGCCTCGTCCATGGCCGAACGGGTTCCCGAGCACCAGTGACATGGCTATCGCAAGAACGGCTGTCGTCAGGATCTGAGTGATCGAATACGGCTCACCCTCGCGCTTCCGCCTGTATAGGTCAACGACCCAGCTTACACCGAGGATGCCCACGCTCAGTGTGAATTCAGGGCGGATGTACACCGCGATTATCGCCGCACAGGTGAGGAAGGCCCAGCCCCGGTCGTGCGATCGGGAACCGGCTTGCAGCCACAGGCCTAAGAGCAGGATGATCAATGCGAAGACCGACACCCTCGGCCAGTTGAGGATGTTGAGGGTGGAGACCAGGATGAAGAGCGCCACGAACGATGCAGCGATGAGCGAGGTGCCCAACCTGCGTAGCACAACGAAGAGCATGAAGGGGAGGAGCGCGATGGTGATGCCGAGGTTCGCGAAGTACCGATCGATGGGGTCCGGCCAGACCACTTGGAGCACGCGGTACCACAGGGAATACAACGGACCCATATCCGCGCTGGGCAGGCCTTCCTCATCGATCACGGCGCCGCGTTGGAGGTAGGCCGTCTCGTCATACAATCCGATGTCCAGCCGCTGTATGGAGTACGCTGCGACACCCAGGCAGATGGCTGCCAGCACGATGGTGACCCGCCTCTCCCGGCGCCTTCCGGCGAGGCCGGGATCAATGGATGTGTGCGCTGTCATGGCCGGTCGATCGACAAGGTAGGCGGCGCCCTGGCTCACATCGGATCCACGTCGGTCACGAGCTGCACGGCGCTGTGCGCGGGGTCTCCGAACACCCGGTCAATGGTGTCGCGCAGGAATTCCTTGTCAGCATGATGGGTGGAACGCGCCAGCTTCACGAGCAAACGCCGCAGGTGCTTGTCGCGGATGCGCGAGACCACCGGTATCTCCGGGCCAAGGACCAGGTCACCGAAGCGTGGTCGAAGGGCGAGGGCCAGCTCCTGTGCGGTGTGCGCCACCTTCTCTTCCGATCGATGCTTCAAGGTGAGCTGGACCAGTCGCATGAAGGGCGGATAGCCATGCGCACGCCGGTGTTCCAGTTCGCGCCGGTACATGCCTTCCACATCATGCTCCACCACCAGCTCGAGCACGGGGTGCTGCACATCCTGCGCCTGGATGATCACCGTGCCCGCCGTCTTCCGACGTCCAGAGCGACCCGCCACCTGTGCCATCAATTGGAAGGCACGCTCATGCGCCCGGAAGTCGGGGAACCGCATCAGGTTGTCCGCGTTGAGGATGGCCACTGTGCTCACGTGGTCGAAGTCGAGTCCCTTGGTCACCATCTGGGTGCCCACGAGGATGTCCACCGCGCCCTGGCCGAAGTTGGTGAGGATGCGGTCCAGGGCATGCTTGCCGCGCGTGGTGTCCTGGTCCATCCGGGCGATGCGTGCTTCGGGGAACAGCCCGGCCAGTTCCTCCTCGATCTTCTCCGTGCCGAAGCCCAGCATGCGTAACCGCGGACTGGCGCACTGTTCGCATTTGGTGGGTGGAGGATAGTGCCGCCCGCAGTAGTGGCAGCGCAATTGGTGCTGGTACTTGTGGTAGGTGAGGCTCACGTCGCATTGGTCACATTGCGGTATCCAGCCGCAGCTTTCGCACTGCCACACGGGCACATAGCCGCGCCGGTTCTGGAACACGATCACCTGCTCGCGACGGTCAATGGCCTGTTGGATGTGTCCGACCAGCGTCTCGGTGAAGTGGCCGTGCATCGTCTTTCGCCGGGCAGCGTCGCGCAGGTCCACGCGCGTGATCACCGGCATGCGCACATCGCCATAGCGCACCAGGAGTTCCACTGAACCGTACTTGCCGGTGTGGGCATTGTGCATGCTCTCCATGCCCGGTGTGGCGGAGCCTAGGAGCACCTTGCCACCATACGCTCCGGCCAGGACGATCGCCATGTCACGGGCGTGGTAGCGCGGTGCGGGTTCGTGCTGCTTGTAGCTGGGGTCGTGCTCCTCGTCCACCACCACCAACCCGAGGCGCACGAAGGGCAGGAAGACCGCCGAACGCGCGCCGACCACCACCTTGGGCCGCTCTTCGCCGAGACAGCGCAACCAGAGAGCGGTGCGTTCGTGCTGCGCCATACGCGAATGGAACACGGCCACATCCTCCGCGAAACGGGCGCGCAACCGTGCGATGATCTGGGTGGTGAGCGCGATCTCCGGCAGCAGGTAGAGCACCTGTTCACCCCGGGCCATGGCCTCCATGATCAAGGTGGTGTACAGCTCCGTCTTGCCACTGGAGGTGACCCCGCGCAGCAATACGACCTCGTGTGTGGCGAAGCCCTCCTTCACCTGGTCAAGGGCCTGCTGTTGTGGAGGGGAAAGCATAGGGGCGTTCACCGGCGCGGTGTTCGGATCCGGCCGTCCTTCCTCGCGTTCGTATCGTTCGAAGAGGCCCTTCTTCACCAGTTGTTCCACCACGGCGGAGCTGCTCCCGCTCACATGGATGAGTTTGGCGCGCGACACCTCCCTGGGGCGGTCCGTGAGGCATTGGCTCAGTTCAACGAAGCGCATGAGGACCTCGAGCTGCTTCGGAGCCTTCTCCAGCCGGTCGAACCAGCCATGTAACGCGGCTTCATCCGCCTGACCCGGAGCCAGCTTGACGTAGGTGTTCATGCGCGGCTTGTGGTCGGGCTTCAGCTGTTCCTCCAGCAACAGGGCGCCTTGGTCCATGAGGCGCTTCACCACGGGCATGGGGTCCTTCAGGCCCAGGAGCTCACCGGCCTGCTCCAGCGTGAGCACCTGTCCTTTCTCCAGGGCGTTCAACAGGAATACCGCTCGTTCCTGGCCTTGGAGCTGTCTACCCACGTCCGGTCCGGCCACCAGACGCGTCTCACTTGTCAGGTTGAGCTGTGCCGGTAATGCGGCGATCATCACCTCGCCGAGCGTGCACATGTAATGCGCTGCCATGCGCTCCCATAACTCAAGTTGTTGTGGCAGCACAACGGGCGTCACATCCAGCACGGAGAGAATGGAGCGCGCTCTACGATCCGCTGGCAGGTCCGTATGCAGCTTATGCACCACTGCACCGTAGAGCTTACGACCACGACCGAAGGGGACCACCACACGCACGCCGGGCTCCACGGCCATCCCATCCGGAACGGAATAGGTGAAGGTGCCCGGAACGGCAAGCGGAAGGATGACCTCGGCGTACACGTTGATCGCTGAAAGCACAAAGGTGATCGATGAACGGATCATCGGTCGCGTGGTGAAAGACAGGGTCGTGTTGGAACGAGGAACGGCAAGCAACATTCCTGCGCGTTGACTTGTCATATTAGCATGAAGCGAAAGCATGCGGCGTACGACCATGCGGCGGCCAAGGCCCGTCGCATCCCGGAGGAGCGGGGAGCTGAACGGGAGAGGGACCTCTACGACCTGAGCACCCCGCTCTGGCACAAGTACTACGAGCAGGTGCGCAAGAGCATCCGTTTCCCGCGGTACTACAAGCACGAGCTCAACTGGTAGGGGCCTGTCGGTCCACAGCGGCCTGTTCACGAGGGCCTGTCGGGCCGCATATGCCGTAGGCACGAGCCATCTACTTTTCACCCCATGACCGCACCTTCCCATACCCGGGCGGCGGTGTTCGTCCTGGGTGCGCTGTTCTTCCTGTTCGGATTCACCACCTGGATCAATGGTCCGCTGATCGGGTACTTGAAGATCATCTGCGAACTGAAGGACGGCGCGGAGCCCTTCTATGTCACCTTCGCCTTCTACATCGCCTACTTCGTCACCGCGCTACCGATGTCAGCTGTGCTGCGGTCCACGGGCATGAAGAAGGGGATGATGTACGGCCTGATCACCATGGCCATCGGCGCCATGCTCTTCATTCCCGCGGCGCATTCCCGGTCCTATGGTCTGTTCCTCACCGGCCTGTTCGTGATCGGCACAGGGCTCGCACTGCTTCAAACAGCGAGCAACCCGTACATCACGGTGGTCGGACCGATCGAGAGCGCTGCCTCCCGGATCAGTATCATGGGTATCTGCAACAAGCTGGCGGGCGTGCTTGCGCCGATCATCCTCGGAGCGGTCCTGCTCGGCGATGCGTCCACGTTGCAGGCCGACCTGGCCCAACTCGATGCCGCAGGACATGCCGCGAGACTGGATGAACTGGCTCAACGGGTGATACTGCCCTATTCGGTGATGGCGGCGGTGCTTCTGGCACTCGGCCTTATGGTGCGCTTCTCCCCGCTCCCGGAGATCGATGCCGAGGTGGAGGCGGAAGGGGAGAAGGGAGCCACCGGCGGCGTGATCCATCACCCGACGCTTGTCCTCGGGGTGCTCGCGCTCTTCCTGTACGTGGGGGTCGAGGTGATGGCCGGGGATACCATCGGATTGTATGGACAATCCCAAGGCATGCCGATGGAGCGGACGACGCACCTTACGAGCTATACCCTGGCATGCATGGTGATCGGATACATCATCGGGGTGTTCGGCATACCGCGTTGGTTCAGCCAGTCGCAGGCGCTGGCGGGATCGGCCATGCTCGGTTCCCTGTTCACCTTGGCGGCGGTGCTGCTGGATGGCGAAATGAGCGTATACTGCATCGCCGCGCTCGGCCTGGCGAATGCGTTGGTGTGGCCTGCGATCTGGCCCTTGGCGATCCAGGGGCTCGGGCCGCATACCAAGACGGGAAGTGCCTTGTTGATCATGGCCATCGCCGGTGGCGCACTGCTTCCATTGGTGTATGGGCGGTTATCCGCGATCCCGGCGGTGGGCCCGCAACAGGCCTATTGGATCATGTTGCCGTGCTACCTCTTCATCGGGTGGTACGCCCTTCGGGGATCGCGCATGCGGCAGTGGTAGGAACCGTGCGCGTTCTACCCCGTAGAAGTGTTGAAAACTGCTGGAAGGCCTTGGGGGTCAGCCCTGACACCGCCCGTACCTTCGGCACCCGGATACTGAAATCTTCCGCGTCGCACATGTCCGTGTCATCCCCTTCGAAGATCGCCTTGGGCCTTGGCCTGGGCTTGTTCCTGGCCGCCTGCGGCGGCTCCGATCACCAGTCCGACCAGCCCAAGACGGATACCCTTGCGGTGGATACGACCCCGAAGGAGACCGAACTGCTGAACGTCGGTGGTCGCATCTTCAGCATCCCATCCCCGGTGCAGACCGCCTTGGCCATGCGCAAGGCTGGCCTGAAGTACCAGAAGGAACTGACCGCACCCCTCGAGAACGCCGAGGCCGCTGTCGGGAAGACCGCCCAAAGCGCCCTCTTGGGGATCTATGGCGCCGACCTGGCCTATGCCACGGTGCATAAGGACGGTCAGCGGGCCATGGCCACCATGCAGGCCATCGAGAAGGTCGGCAGCAAATTGGAACTGACCAACTCCTTCGATCGGGCCCTGCTTGACCGGTTCAAGTCGAACCTGGGTAGCGAGGACAGCCTGCTCCAGTTCAGCGGGGTGGCCTTTCGCGCGGCGGACAAGTACCTGAAGCAGAACCAACGCCATGATGTGAGCGCCCTCGTGCTCACCGGTGGGTGGATCGAATCGCTCTACCTCACCATCTCCGACCCGGCCGCAGCCAACGATCAGGCCATCGTGAACCGCATCGGTGAGCAGAAGACCTCCCTCAACGCACTCGTCGAACTTGTACAGGCGAGTGACACGGAGGGCGGGGCGACCAAGGTGCTCACAGGTCTGAAGGAGTTGCAAGCCCTCTTCGGCCAGGTCTCGAGCACCTATGGCTTCCAGGAGCCCGTTACCGACGCCAGCAAGAAGACCACCTTCATCAACAGCACGAGTACCGTCACCATACCGGCCGACCAGCTGAAGGCCATCGTGGCCAAGGTGACGGACATCCGCAACATGATGCTCGCCTGAACCATGCGCAGGACACTTCTCATCCTCAGTCTTTCCGCTTCCATCGCCGGTTCGGCGCAGGAAATGTGCGGTACCATCGCCGATCGCTGCGAGCAGCACATCACCAAGCAGTATATCCCCGACGGTCAGTTCTACCGGGCCTTGCTGCAGGGCGATGAACAGGCGGAGTTCAACCTGACCCTCTTCGGGGGCACCACCTACCGGGTGGCGGCCTGCAGTGGGGATTCCGATGGCATTCTCGTGTTCAACGTGGTGGACAAGGACGGCAACGTGCTGTTCAGCAACAAGGACCAGGGCAATGCACCCTACTGGGACCTCGCGGTCACCAATACCATTGACGTGAAGATGGAGGCGGCGCTCGACCCTACGAAGGCCGGTAGCGGCTGTGCCGTCATGCTCATCGGATTCAAGAAGTAGAAGGCTTCGCGCTCCTGCCGAACCTTTTGGTGCCCCTCCCGTAAAGAGGGGCGCTCTTTTTGGCCCGAAGCCGGAAGGGGAGAGCTGGACGCATGAGCGAGAAGATACTCAAGGCCTTATTGCAACTGTTCGCCATCATCGCCAAGGGCGATGCCGTGGGCGAAGGGGCGCGTCCGGACAATGCCGCCATTCTCGAGCGGTTCCTGCGGAAGCAATTCAGCCCCGAGGTGGCCGCCGCCCACATGGCGCGCTACCAGGCCTTTGTGCAGGCCTTCCATGCCAGCGGTGGGCAGAGCCGTGCGGGCCGCAAGCGGACCTCGCTCAATTCGGTGAAGATCCTGAAGATCTGCACCCAGGTGAACGAGGAACTGAACCAGCGCCAGAAGTTCGTCGTGCTGGTGCATCTGATCGAGTTCATCAACAGCAACGAGGAGGTGACCGACCAGGAGGCCGAGTTCGTGGCCACGGTCGCTGAGACGTTCAACATCACCCAGGACGATTTCGCGCGCTGCCGTCGCTTCGTGGAGGGGCAGGTCCAGCAGCGGGAGGATTCCGCTCACCTGCTGTACATCGACGCGGCGGTGAGCAGTGGCCATCAGCACGCCCGCCACATCCATGCCCACGGCCTGGAAGGGGAGTTGCGCGTGCTGCATGTGCCGAGCGTGAACCTGTATGTGATGCGCTATTCGGGTACGGGAGAGGTGACCATGAACGGTCAGCGCATGGCGCCCGACAGCCATTATGTACTGAGCAACGGTACCAGCGTAAGGCCACCGAACGGCATTCCGATCTACTACAGCGACATCCTTTCCGCCTTCATGCAGAAGGGATCGCGATCGCGCATCGTGTTCAAGGCCGATGCGATCGAGTACACCTTCCCGAACGGCCGCATCGGTCTGCATGAACTGCGCCTGGCCGAAACAGGTGGCAGGCTCATCGGCATCATGGGCGGCAGTGGAAGTGGGAAGAGCACCCTGCTCAACGTCCTCAACGGCAACCTGAAGCCGAGCCGCGGGCATGTGACGATCAACGGCATCGACGTGCATACCGAGCGCGACCGCATCCGCGGCGTGATCGGCCACGTGAGCCAGGACGATCTGCTGATCGAGGAGCTCACGGTCTTCCAGAACCTCTTCTTCAACGCCAAGCTCAGCTTCGGCGACCAGACCGATGAGCAGGTGAGCGAGCGTGTGTTGCGCATGTTGCAGACGCTCGGCCTGTATGAGACGAAGGACCTGAAGGTGGGCAGCCCGTTGGAGAAGACCATCAGCGGCGGCCAGCGCAAACGATTGAACATCGCCCTCGAGCTGATCCGCGAGCCGAGCGTGCTCTTCGTGGACGAACCCACGAGCGGCCTCAGCTCACGCGACTCCGAGAATATCATGGACCTGCTCAAGGAACTGGCCTTGAAGGGCAGGCTCGTGTTCGTGGTGATCCACCAGCCGTCCTCGGACATCTTCAAGCTGTTCGACCGTTTGCTGCTGATGGACCAGGAAGGTCATCCGGTATACCATGGCGATCCGGTGGATGCGGTGGTCTACTTCAAGCGGGTCACGGGCCAGGTGAACAGCGAAGTGGGCCAGTGCAGTGCCTGCGGTAACGTGAACCCCGAGCAGATCTTCAACATCCTCGAGGCGAAGCTCGTGGATGAGTACGGCAACGAAACGGATCAGCGCCGCATCGGTCCGGAGGCCTGGAACGAGGTCTTCCGCGCCCAGATGGAGGGACGCGTAGCCCAGGTGGCCGATGAACGGAGCGTGCCGAAGAGCACCTTCGCCGTACCCGATCGGATCCGCCAGCTGAAGGTCTACTTCCAGCGCGACCTGCTGAGCAAACTGGCCAATCGCCAGTACGTCCTGATCAACCTGTTGGAGGCGCCGGCGCTGGCATTCCTCATGGCCTTCTTCCTGAAGTTCTACCGAACGGGCCATGGCACGGCCGGCGAGTACATCTTCCGGCAGAACGACAACATCCCGCAATACCTCTTCATCGCGGTGATCGTGGCGCTCTTCCTGGGCCTCACCGTGAGCGCGGAGGAGATCATCCGCGACCGGAAGATCCTTGCGAGGGAGAAGTTCCTTGACCTCAGTTGGATGAGCTATCTGCTCAGCAAGGTGGGCATCCTCTTCCTGATCTCGGCCATCCAGACCGGTCTTTTCGTCCTGGTGGGGCACACCGTGCTCGACATACAAGGGCAGCATCTGCAACACTGGCTGCTGCTCTTCAGCACCTCCTGTTTCGCCAATGTGCTCGGGCTGAACGTGAGCGCCAGCTTCAACAGTGCCAAGGTGATCTACATCATGATCCCGGTGCTCATCATTCCGCAGCTGCTCTTCAGTGGGATCATCGTGAAGTTCGACAAGCTGCATCCGTGGTTCTCCTCTGAGCGCAGCGTACCGGTGCTTGGCAACATCATGGCCTCCCGTTGGGCGTATGAGGGCATGGCGGTGACGCAGTTCATGGACAACCGCTACGAGCGTGAGTTCTATGCGCTGGATCAGCGGATGAAGACCGCCAATTGGAAGAAGGACCTCTGGGTGCGTGAGTTGGAGAACAGCATGGGCAACGTGGAACGTTCGCTCAACGGCCATCCCGAAGGTGTCGACCTGGCGTACGAACTCGGCCTCATCCGCCGCGAAATGGAGAAGGAATCGGCCCAGCTGAAGGGCTTCGTGTTCGAGCGTATGGCCGACCTGCATCCGGAACGTGTGGACCACGACGTCCTGGACGCGTTGAAGAGCAGCCTGGATGTACTGACCAGCCACTACCGCAACGTGTACCGGCAGGCCGAGGCGGCGAAGGAGGAACGCATCGCCGCGATGACGAGCGATACGGAGTCACGCGCGGCCTATTTCGCCCTGCTGGACGAATTCCGCAACGAGAGCCTTTCCGATGTGGTGACGAACAAGAACGATGTGAACGTGATCGTGGCTGATCAGGGCGAGCTGGTCCAGAAGAGCGACCCCATCTACCTCGAACCCATGCGCAGCGGCTTCTTCGGTGCGCACTTCTACGCGCCGGCCAAGTGGGTCAGCGGCATGCGGATCCCCACCCTCTGGGCCAATGCACTGGTGCTTTGGGCCATGGCTCTCACACTGGCGCTCACGCTCTACTTCGAGCTGTTCCCGCGCCTGCTCCGATTGATCCCCACCAAGGGGGCGCATTGATCGCCGGTCGCTGCCGGTCCTCGCCAGCTGTTACTGCTCCCCGCCGTCCACCTCCTCGATCTGGATCATCTTGAAAGGGATGTTGATGATGCCCGCGTAGTCCTCACCGGCTTCGAGCATGTCCTCGTCATCGGCTTCGTAGTGCCACAGCACGGTGACCTCATTGCCGGTGGCGCGCACCCCTTCCAACTTCTTGAACAGGTCCAGGATGCACTTGGAGGAGCTCGTGTTGAAGTACTCCAGCTGCACGTGCAAGGCGGTCTTGGGTTGTGGTGAGCGACCGTACTTGTCCAACCAGTCGATCAGTGGCTTGTAGAAGTCGATCGAGTTCTCCGGGATGGAGCGTCCCCTTAGTTCCAGGAAGCCGGTCTCGGGGTCGAAGTTGACGGTGGGTGTCTTGGGGCTTCCTTCCAGGATCAGGGCTGACATGGTGCTGCGGTCTAGTTGGTCACGTTCACATTGAGGCTGAAGAAGGCCTTGTCCTTGTCATACGGCACGAAGCCGTATTCGAGCTTGCCTCCGCTCTTGCGGGCGATGTCGATCATCCCCAGGCCGCCGCCACCTTTGTTGGAATAGGTGCCGTCGGCGAGGGTCTCACGGTAGAATTCCCGGAGCTGGTCGGGGGGAAGGGCGTTGATCCGGTCGAGATGCCCCTTCAGGCGGTCCACATCGCCACCAGCCATGAAGTTGCCGGTGAGGACCTGGTAGCCCTGGTCGGCCTGCGCGATCATGACCACCCCGTGCGGTTGGTCGGTGGAATGTGCCTTCCCGTCCTGGACCGTGAGGTTCGCGTTGTGGTGGTACAGGTTCTGCAGACATTCCATTACCACGTTGAAGACCCGCCTACGGGTGCGCTGGTCGGATTCAAGCCCTTCCATCCTCCGTTCAACGGCACTCAATAGCGCTGTGATCAATTCGGCCGAAAGCGGGCCTTGGAAGGAGAGCATCACCCGATGGCGTTCAAGCTCATCGTAGAGGTCGTGGATCGTCTGCAACATCGGGTGGCGGGTATGGCTGCCTCACAAAGAACATCACCCCGTCCGGAGCTTGGGGACCGTTGCCCGCCGGAGTTATCCACTGAATTGTCAACCCGGGGTCTAGCGGTACTTTCGCGGCTCAAACGATGGGCTGGTTCAAGCATTGGTTCGGCACCCGCTATTACTCGCTGCTCTATGGGCACCGAGATGTGGAGGACGCCCGCCAATGGGTCGATGCGATCCTTGGAAGATGGGACCTGCCACCGGGATCCTCCCTGCTGGACCTGGCCTGTGGCCGCGGTCGCCATGCCGCCTTCTTTGCCGAGGCCGGGTTGAAGGTCACCGGGGTGGACATCTCCGAGGCGAGCATCGATGAGGCGAGGATCTCGGTGCCGGATGCGGAATTCGTGGTCCATGACATGCGGGAGCCCTTCCGTCCCGGGAGCTTCGATGCGGTCTGCTGCCTGTTCACCAGCCTGGGTTATTTCGAGGATATCGCCGATGATCGAGCCGTTTTCCAGGCGGTGCTTGACGCACTGAAGCCGGGTGGTCGTTTCGTCCTCGACTTCATGAACACCGGAGCCGTCCTGCGCGACCTGGTGACCGAGGAGCGTGTGCACAAGGAAGGTGTGGAATTCGCCATCGAACGCTCATGTGATCGAGGTGTGCTGGTGAAATGCATCACCGTGCGCGATGGAACGGACTCGCATCGCTTCGAGGAAAGGGTGCAGGCCCTCACCCCGGAACAATTGGAGACCATGGCGCTTGAGGCCGGCTTCGAGGTGGAGGACCGGACCGATGGTCCCGCCCTCGTTCCGTTCGACCCGGCCCGCTCACAGCGTTTCGTCCTTTGGATGCGGAAACCACGCTCATGACCCTGACCACCATAATCGCCTTCTTCCTGCTTCCGCTCCTGGCCGGTGCCTTGGTGAAGGTCCTTCGACCCGAGGCGAAATGGTTGCGATTGCTGCTCTCCTTCAGCGGGGCCTTCCTGCTCGGGGTGGTCTTCCTGCACATGCTGCCGGAGCTTTATGAGGAGGAGGGCGGCCGCATCGGCGTGTGGGTGCTCGGTGGATTCCTGTTGCAGGTGGTGCTCGAGTTCTTCAGCCATGGCATCGAACACGGGCACATGCATTTCCATGCGGGCAAGGCGCTTCCCGTGGTGACCCTCGCAAGCCTGTGCCTGCACTCCTATGCGGAAGGGATACCCTTCGCGGATCCGGAGGTGGCGGATGACATCCCCTTCCTCGTGGGCGTGCTCCTGCACAAGATGCCGATGGCGATCGCCCTGGCGACCGTGCTGCTTCGCTCCGGTGCGGGTCACGCTTCGAGTTGGACCATGCTGGTGGTCTTCGCCCTGGCTGCGCCACTCGGCATCGGCACCGGTCTGCTGCTGGGCGGGGGAGAAGGCCACGCCTTCCTGCACGATATGTTGGGTCTGGCGATCGGCATGCTGCTGCACATCAGCACCACCATCATCTTCGAGAGCGCGCCGGACCACCGGTTCAACGCCACGCGTTTCGTGGCTGTGCTGCTGGGCGCTGGCCTGGCCTTGGTCTCGCTCCATTGAAGAATTCCTGCCCGGATCACAATAGGATGAACCGGATCCCGTTACTTTGTGGCGCAAAGTACTTTGCACATGAACGAACAGGATCCCACCCGCGAGCTCGCCCACATCCGTGGGTTGATGGAGCGCAGCACCCGTTTCCTCAGTCTCAGCGGCCTCAGCGGTGTGGTGGCAGGCGCTGTGGCGCTGGCCGGTGCCGCACTCGCCCGCTTCCATATCAATCAAGCACTCGCACCCGGCGCCGATCCGCTCACCTATGACCTGCAACGCGCGCCACTACCGCTGGATGACCTTCGGCTGATCCTGGTCCAGGACGCGTTGCTCGTGCTCC
>JAGQVR010000348.1 GCA_020437875.1 Flavobacteriales bacterium | reverse complement strand
CATTACATGGTGCTCGTGGACAAGAGCACCGTGCCCGTGGGCACCGCGGAGAAGGTGCATGCCGCCGTTGCCGCCCATGCCAAGGTGGAGTTCGACGTGGTGAGCAACCCCGAGTTCCTGCGCGAAGGCTTCGCCGTGGATGACTTCCTGAAGCCCGACCGTGTGGTGGTGGGCACCAGCAGCGAGCGTGCACGCAAGCTGATGGAGGACCTGTACAAGCCCTTCGTCCGCCAGGGCAACCCCATCATCTTCATGGATGAGCGGAGCGCCGAGCTGACGAAGTACGCGGCCAACGCCTTCCTCGCGGCCAAGATCACCTTCATGAACGAGATCGCGAACTTCTGCGAGGCCGTGGGCGCCGACGTGGACAAGGTGCGGATCGGCATGGGTACGGATACACGGATCGGCAAACGCTTCCTCTTCCCGGGCATCGGCTATGGCGGCTCCTGCTTCCCCAAGGACGTGCAGGCATTGGCCAAGAGCGGCAAGGAGGCGGGCTACGACTTCCAGATCATCAACAGTGTGATGGAGGTGAATGAGCAACAGAAGACGGCGCTGATGCCCAAGATCGAAGCCTACTATGGCGGCGACCTGAAGGGCCGGCACTTCGCCATGTGGGGACTGTCCTTCAAGCCCGACACCGACGACATCCGCGAAGCACCGGCCCTGTACATGATCGATGCATTGACCAAGGCTGGAGCCACCGTCACCGCCTTCGATCCGGAAGGGGCGAACAACGTGAAGAAGCTCATCGGCGACCGCATCAACTACGCCAAGGACGAGTACGAGGCATTGAAGGGGGCGGACTCCCTGATCATCTGCACCGAGTGGTCCTTGTTCCGCACGCCTGACTTCGCACAACTGGAGTCGGAGCTGAAGGAGCGCACCATCTTCGACGGACGGAACCTGTACGAGCTGGACGAGATGAAGGCGAAGGGCTTCCACTACGTCAGCATCGGCCGCAACGTGGTCACGGCCGCGCACAGCCCCAAGGCGAACACCAAAGCGACGGCGAAAGCTTGATCCCATGGCGAAGAAGAACGCAGCATCCCCTCTCCGCGTGAGCAAGAAGACGAAGGCAACGGCTCGGAAGAGCGCCAAGGCCGCACCCGCCACGACGTTGAAGGTCGTCAGGAAGAAGGTCGTGAAGCCGAAGGATCGTGTGCTGATCACCGGCGCCGCCGGCTTCCTCGGATCGCACCTCTGCGACCGGATGCTGAAGGAGGGCTACCACGTGATCGCGATGGACAACCTGATCACGGGCAGCCTGAAGAACATCGAACACCTCTTCAAACGCGAGGACTTCGAATTCTACCACCACGACGTTTCCAAATTCGTTCACGTGCCGGGCGAGTTGAAGTACATCATGCACTTCGCTTCACCGGCCTCGCCGATCGACTATGAGAAGATCCCCATCCAGACCTTGAAGGTGGGTTCGCTCGGCACGCACAACCTCCTCGGTCTGGCGCGTGTGAAGAAGGCACGCATCATCGTGGCCAGCACCAGCGAGGTGTACGGCGACCCCAAGGTGCATCCGCAGCCCGAGACCTACTGGGGCCATGTGAACCCCGTAGGCAAGCGCAGCATGTATGATGAGGCCAAGCGCTTCCAGGAGGCCATCACCATGGCCTACCACAACTACCATGGGGTGGAGACGCGCATGGTGCGCATCTTCAACACCTACGGACCGCGCATGCGCCTTAACGACGGCCGGGTTGTGCCCGCCTTCATGGGCCAGGCCCTGCGTGGCGAGGACCTCACCATCTTCGGCAAGGGCGATCAGACGCGCAGCTTCTGCTACGTGGACGACCTCATCGAAGGCATCTACCGCCTGCTATTGAGCGACCATGCGGGGCCGGTGAACATCGGCAACCCGAAGGAGATCACCATCAAGCAGTTCGCTGAGGAGATCCTGAAGCTCACGGGCACCAAGCAGAAGCTCATCTACAAGCCACTGCCGAGCGACGATCCCATGCAGCGCAGGCCGGACATCACCCTGGCGAAGAAGCTGCTGAAGTGGGAGCCGAAGGTGGACCGTGCCGAGGGCATGCGCCGCACCTTCGAGTACTTCAAGTCGCTCACCCCGGCCGAGCTGAACGAGAAGGAGCACTTCAGCTTCGAGGGCTACGTGAGGAAGTAAGCTGCAAGCCGTGCTTTGTGATCGGTCCACCATCCGGATGATCCGACCACGAACACGATCCATCGCCCATCCGGTCCCGTGAAGCGTTCCTTTCGTTCGGTCCAGGCATCCGTTGATGCGGCCACCTCCTTGGTGCCGGTCCGTGTGGGTGGCGTACCTGAGCACTTCAACCTACCCTGGCTGCTGGCGTTGGAGCGCCGTGCCTTCGTGCGCGCCGGCGTGGAGGTGAAGTGGCGGACCGTGCCGCAGGGGACCGGCGCCATGTGCGAGTTGCTGCGTCGCGGCGAGCTCGACCTGGCACTGATGGTGACCGAAGGCGCCGTGCGAGACATCCTCCGTGGTAACCCCAGCCGGATCGTCGCCCCGTACGTGGATAGCGCCCTCACCTGGGGTGTGCACGTTGGCGCATGGACCGATATCAACGAGCCGACCGCTCTGCAGGGCGTTCCCTATGCGATCAGCCGGCCGAACAGTGGCAGTCACCTGGTCGCGCTCAACTATGCCCGCTCCAAAGGCTGGTCGGTCGGAGAGGAGGACCTGGAGGTGGTGAACGACCTTCC
>JAGQVR010000347.1 GCA_020437875.1 Flavobacteriales bacterium | reverse complement strand
AGCGTCTCGTTGATCCTCGCCGGAGCGCTGGGCAACATCATCGACAGCACCTTCTACGGGGTCATCTTCAGTGCGAGCACGCCGTTCAAGAAAGCCGTGCTCTTCCCACCTGATGGCGGCTATGCGCCCATGCTCTACGGTGCGGTGGTGGACATGTTCTACTTCCCACTGATCGAGGGGCGCCTTCCGGAGTGGCTGCCACTCTGGGGTGGTGAGCACTTCGTCTTCTTCCGGCCGGTGTTCAACATCGCCGACGCGGCCATCACCGTCGGCATCGCGCTCTTCGTGCTTGCACAGCGCAGGACGAGCCAGGTGGAACATGCCGAGCCGGAGACCGTTGTGTCGTTGGAGGGAACGCCGCCCACCTGAGAGCCTGTTCGGGATCTCTTCAAATGCGCTCTCCGGCCCCTTTTCCGGCCATTCTTCGCCGAAAAATGGTCGCGTAGGCACCGCTATGCGACCATTTATCAGCTGTGCCTGACCAGAAAATGGTCTCGGAGCCCATCATTCAATAGATCCCGAACAGGCTCTTAGGCGGAAGCGACCCGCTCACGCAGCAACCCTTGTCGTAACAAGGTCTCCGCGATCTGCACCGCGTTGGTGGCCGCACCCTTGCGCAGGTTATCGGCCACGATCCATAGGTTCAGGGTGCGCGGCTGGGTCTCATCGCGCCGCAGCCGACCCACGAAGACCTCGTCGCGCCCATTGGCGATCAAGGGCATGGGGTATTCATCCTTCCCGGGATCATCGAGCAGGTGGATGCCCGGCGCTTTCCGCAGCAGTTCGCGGACGGCGTCGAGCTCGAACTCGTTAGCGAACTCCACATTCACCGCTTCGCTGTGGCCGCCGGTCACCGGGACGCGCACGGCCGTGGCGGTCACCCGGATGGCGGGATCGAGGATCTTCCGCGTCTCGTTCACCAATTTCATCTCCTCCTTCGTGTAGCCGTTGTCGGTGAACACATCGCAGCGTGGGATCACGTTGCGGTCGATCGGGAAGGGATAGGCCATGTCGCCCTTGACCCCCTTCCGTTCATTCTCGAGCTGGCTCACCGCTTTCATGCCGGTGCCGGTCACGCTCTGATAGGTGGATACGATCACGCGCTCCACGGTGTACGCCTTGTGCAGTGGGGCGAGCGCCAGGACAAGTTGGATGGTGCTGCAGTTCGGGTTGGCGATGATGCGATCCTCCGCGCGCAACACATCACCATTGATCTCGGGCACCACGAGCTTCTTGTCCACCTCCATCCGCCAGGCACTGCTGTTGTCGATCACCGTGCATCCCACCTCGGCGAAGCGCGGTGCCCACTCCAGGGAGGTGCCACCACCGGCACTGAAGAGGGCCAGGTCCGGCCGCTGTGCGATCGCCGCCTCCATGCCCATCACAGGAACGTCCTGTCCGCGGAAACGAACGGTCCGGCCCCGTCCCTCGCTGGCCACTGGAAGCAGCACATCCACCGGGAACCCGCGCTCCTCGAGCACCTTCAACATGACCCCACCGACCATGCCGGTGGCTCCAACGACTGCGACTTTCATGGGGATCTGATCGGCCAGGAACGGTGCTCGAAAGTACTACCTTGCCTGCTGTTCGTTCCTCGCCACATGCGCTTCACCCTATTGTTCGCAGCCCTTGCCCTGGGCATCGGGCTGCCCTTGCAGGCCCAGTTCTCGGACGACTTCTCGGATGGCGAGTTCACGACGAACCCGACCTGGGATGGTGATGCGGCGGTCTTCACGGTGAACGCATCGCAGCAATTGCAGCTGAACAACACGGTGGCGGCCACGAGCCAGTTGCGCAGCCCCAACGCGATGGTAACGCTGGGGGACATGGAGTGGCGGGTCCGCGTGAAACAGACCTTCGCCCCGAGCAGCAGCAACTTCGGCCGGGTGTACCTGGTAAGCGACCAAACGGACCTGCTCGGTCCCTTGAACGGGTACTACCTGCAGTTCGGAGAAGCTGGAAGTGCTGACGCCATCGAACTCTTCGAGCAGACGGGAACAACGAGCACCACGGTCTGCCGCGGCACCGATGGCCAGATCGCGGCCTCCTTCGATGTCGGTGTACAGGTGAAGCGGGATCCGGCCGGGAACTGGCAGCTCCTTGTCGATCCGACCGGTGGCACTGCGTATTCCTTGCAGGCGAGCGGAACGAACAATGTCCACACCGCGAGCAGTACCATCGGGGTTCTCTGCACGTACACGGTAAGCAACGCCAACAAGTTCTATTACGACGACTTCTATGCCGGACCGACCATCGTTGACGACCAGCCACCGACCGTGGTAAGCGTCACTGCCATCAGCGCTACGGAGGTGGACGTGCTATTCAGCGAGGCGGTGGACCCAACGACCGCACAAACAGCCGGCAACTACGACATCCAACCCTTCAACAGTGCGACGACCGCCGTGGTGGATGGTGTGAACCCCGCGCTCATCCACCTCACGACCGCATCCCCGTTGATGAATGGGAGCAGCTACGACCTCTTCGTGAATGCGGTGCAGGACCTGGCGGGCAATGCGATCCAGGCGACGGGACCATTCGCCTTCAACTACACGGTGGCCGATGAGCCGGAACCCGGTGATGTGGTGATCAACGAGATCATGGCCGACCCCACGCCGGTGGTCCAGTTGCCTGATGCGGAATTCATCGAACTGTTCAACACCACCACGGACAAGTTCCTTGACCTCGCCGGTTGGACCTTCAGTG
>JAGQVR010000346.1 GCA_020437875.1 Flavobacteriales bacterium | reverse complement strand
CCGAGTCGGTATACACCCAGGCGGTCGACAGGAAGGGCGTGGAGGTCTGGTTCATGACCGAGTTCAAGGCGAAACCGGTCTCGTTCACGGAGCATACTTCGATCAGGATGTTCGAGGTCCCGTCCCAGGTGAAGGGGGTTGCGAAAGGGTGGGTGTTCCAGCCGGCCGTAGGGGTATGGTCCTGGATGGCAGCCACGGTCGTCAGGCCCTCCTGCGGCAGGCGGTCGTATCCGCTGCAGAACACCACGAGGTATCCGTGCGGGGCGATCTCCGTGGACGGGAAGGTCCACATGGTGGCATTGGTGCTGTCGTCGGAAAGGCAGTACCCCTCCAGGTCCAACCACTGGTCCGTGGTGTTGTACAGTTCGACCCAGTCGTGGAATTCACCGTTCTCATCTGCGAGGGTGCGGTAGTTCCGGCTGCTTCCCTCGTTGATGATGACCTGCGCGTCGAGGTTGATCAGGGCGAGCCATGCCCAGAGGACGGCGGGGATACGAACGGTCAACATGGTGTGAAGGGATCGCGAAATTCGGATTAAGACGCGATTAAGTCGACATGGTTCGATCCCACGCCGTATGAATGGAGCGCGACTGGTCGATCCATGATCATGTCTACCAAGTAGTGCTGTAGTGATCCTCCCATGGATCGACCTGTGAAAAAGCTGTTAAGACCGATCGGGCCTTGTATGCCTGGTCTACTTTCGCAGCCGCAAACGACCGATGGAATTCCTCCGATCACGTCGCTCCCTCCTGATCCTCCTGCTGGTGCTCGGTGTGCAGTTCTGCCACCCATTGGCGGCAAGGACGAGTGATATCAACCCGGTCACGGACGTGCCGGGGATCGGCTTGCAGGAAGGTGAAGGGAAGGTGGGCTCTCCGGTGGACCTCGAGCCGGTCCCGGTGATCCTGGTGGTGAGCGTAAGTGCGCCCTTGGCGCTGCACACTCCATCCGTGACGGCGGAAGCGGCGCAGGACCCGGGCTTCTCGGTCCAGCCGACCACGGGTCTGCATCCGTCGGCGCCCTAGCGCTTCGTTCCCGGCGCAATGCCGGTGCCCGGGCCGCAGTGAGCGGAACCCCGGATCGCATTCGCCCAGGCGGTGCACCACGTTTCACCCTCGGTGATGCAATCCCGGAACGCAACGCGTTCATAACACCTGAATTCCTAAGATGTCCAGTTCTGTTGGATCATTCATGCGCAGTCGCTTCTACCGCGACCGTTCGAAACGAACCTCCCATCTGCTTGGGTTCGTACCCGTCCTGTTGCTCCTGGCCGCCTGTGGTGGCCATCACGAGGAGCACGAAGGACATGCCCAAGGCCGGTATCCGGCGACCAGTCCGCTGCTAACCGACACGGTGGTGGCGCGTGACTACGTGTGCCAGATCCACTCCGTTCAGCACATCGAATTGCGGGCCTTGGAGAAAGGCTATCTCCAGGAGATGCTGGTCGACGAGGGACAGCAGGTGCGCGAGGGGCAGTTGCTCTTCCGGATCAAACCGATCCTGTACCAGGCGGAGGTGCAGCGTGCGCAAGCCGAGGCTGAGTTCGCGGAGATCGAGTACCGCAACACGAAGCAGCTCGCCGACAGCAACATCGTTTCGCCCAACGAGCTGGCCATGGCCAGGGCGCGTTACGACAAGGCGAAGGCCGAGCTCGGCGTGGCGCAGGCGCATCTCGGGTTCACTGAGATCCGGGCGCCGTTCGATGGCATCGTAGGACGCTTCCATGTGCGGAAGGGCAGCCTGCTGGACGAAGGAGAGCTGCTGACGGAGCTCTCGGACAACAGCAGCATGTGGGTCTACTTCAACATGCCCGAGGCGGAGTACCTGGCCTATGCGCGGGACCAGAAGGCCGGACAGGGTACCAAGGTCCAGCTGCTCATGGCGGACAGCGAACTCTTCGATCAGGAAGGCGAGATCACGGCGATCGAGTCGGACTTCGATAATACAACGGGGAACATCGCCTTCCGGGCCACTTTCCCGAACCCGAACAGGCTGCTGCGACATGGGCAGACGGGCAACATCGTGATCGGCACGGGCTTGAAGGATGTGATGCTGATCCCGCAGAAGGCCACCTTCGAGGTGCTCGACCACCGCTATGTGTTCGTGGTGGACAAGGACAGCGTGCTGCATACGACCCGGGTCGAACTAGGGCCCGAGCTCCAGCACCTCTTCGTGGTCGAGGGTGGACTGAAGAAGGAGGACCGCTTCCTGCTCGAAGGCCTGCGCAAGGTGAAGGAAGGCCAGCACGTCGACTTCGCATTCGTGGAACCGGATTCGGTGGTGAGCCATCTGGAGCTCTACGCCGAGTGATCCTGACCAACGACTGAGCCATGTTCAGGAACTTCATCCATCGGCCGGTATTGGCCATCGTCATCTCCGTGCTCATCGTGTTCACGGGCCTGCTCGCGATCCGGCAATTGCCGACCGCGCAGTTCCCCGAGATCGCGCCCACCACGGTGAACATCTTCATCGCCTACCCGGGCAGCAGCGCCGACGTGCTCACCCGCAGTACCATCATCCAGCTGGAGACGGCGATCAACGGCGTGCAGGGCATGCGCTACATCGCCAGCGACGCCACGAGCGCGGGCGAAGGCACCATCCGCGTGATCTTCGATCCGGGCACCGACCCCAACGAGGCGGTGGTGCGGGTGAAGACCCGCGTGGACCAGGTGATGCCCAACCTGCCTCTGCTGGTGCAGCGTGAAGGGGTCATCATCACCCCGGT
>JAGQVR010000345.1 GCA_020437875.1 Flavobacteriales bacterium | reverse complement strand
CTTCCATTGTAGTGACCGAAGTAGACGCCACCATAGCCGCCTTCACGACCCTGTTCGAAGCGCACCTGCGCATTGATGCTCCAGGCATCCTCGTTGTTCCCGATGAAGGTGTGTCCACCACGGTTCACGACGAAAGCCGTGCAGGCGCTCATCATGGCGGGGATGAGCAGGCTAGCACAAAGGACCACCGATCGTTGCATGCCAATGGGAATGCTCGACCGATGACCAGGTAACGTTCGGGTCACGAGGCGTTGCTGGAAGCGGACTTCCGCCGTGGGGGCTTGGCCGCTGCCGGTGCGTTCTTCAACAGTTTCAACTCGTACAGGTCGGTGCGGCGGTCGCGCATGATCCGGACACTACCGTGGGCGTTCAGCTCCTTCAGCAGGTCGCGGTCCACATCCACGATCAGGGTCATCTCGGTGTTCGGCGTGGCTTCGCTCTTGATGCCATTGGTGGGGAAGGCGAAGTCGCTCGGCGTGAACACGGCGCTCTGCGCGAACTGGATGTCCATGTTCTCCACCTTGGGCAGGTTGCCCACGCTGCCGGCGATGGCCACATAGCACTCGTTCTCGATGGCACGGGCCTGGGCGCAGCGGCGCACGCGCATGTAGCCGTTCTGCGTGTCGGTGAGGAAGGGCACGAAGAGGATCTGCATGCCCTGCATGGCCAGCAGGCGCGACAGTTCGGGGAATTCGACGTCGTAGCAGATGAGGATGCCCACCTTGCCGCAATCGGTATCGAACACGCGCACCTCATCGCCGCCGAGCATGCCCCAGTACTGCACCTCGTTCGGGGTGATGTGCACCTTCTCGAACTTCTCCCAGGTACCGTCGCGACGGCAGAGATAGCCCACGTTCTTCAGGTGCTCGCCCTCGAGCAGAGGCAGCGAACCCGTGATGATGTTGACGTTGTATCGGATGGCATAGTCGATGAACTTCTGGAGCAGCGGCTCGGTGTAGCGCGCCAGTCCACGCATGGCGGCGGCCTCGTCCAGATGGTTGAACTCGGCGAGCAGCGGTGCATTGAAGAGCTCAGGGAAGAGGCAGAAGTCGGCTTTGTAGCTGCTCACCGCATCCACGAAGAACTCCACCTGGTCGCAGAGCGCCTCGAGGTTGGCCATGGGCCGCATCTGCCATTGCACCAGGCCGAGGCGCACCACCTCGTTGGCGCGGCCCGCGATCTTGGGTCGCTGGTCGTAGTAGATGTTATTCCACTCCAGCAGTGTGGCGTACTCGAGCGAGCTGGTATCACCTTGCAGGTAGCCCTGCATCACCTTCAGCACGTGGAAGTCGTTGCTCAGCTGGAAGGATAACGTGGGGTCGTAGATCTCCTTCAGCTTCACTTTGTCGATGTACTCGCGAGGCTTCAGTGAATCGGCGTACTTGCCATAGTTCGGAATGCGTCCTCCGGCAACGATGCTCTTCAGGTTGAGCCGCTCGCACAACTCCTTGCGTGCTTCGTACAACCGCCTCGCGAGCCGCATCCCACGGTACTCCGGATGCACGAACACATCGATGCCGTAAAGGACATCACCGGAAGGGTCATGCGTGCTGAAGGTGAAATTCCCTGTTATCTGCCTGTAGGTGTGGTTGTCGCCGTAGAGGTCATAGTCCACGATGATCGACAGCGCCGACGCCACCACCTTGCCGTTCACCGTGACGCAGAACTGACCATCCGGGAAAAGGGCGATCAACGAGCGGATGTGTTCCTCCCGCCAGATGGCTCCGGCCATGTCCGGATAGGCCTGCACCATGGCGTCGCGCAGGTTCTGGAAATCCTCAAGTTTCAAGTGCCGAAGGCGGATACGCATATCATTGCTCATGGTGCTAAGGTACCTTCGACACGATGGTCTGAAGATCATCCAATATGCACCGCGCCATGCGCGAGTAAAGCCTGATAGGCGCGCGACCGCGTTCCTTGCACTAACCGCCCAGCTGCCGGAACTCGCCCGGCGTGCGTCCCTCGATCTTCTTGAACATGCGCGTGAAGTAGTTCGGGTCGCTGAAGCCGCTCGCGTAGCACACCTCCTTCACGGCCACCTCGGGTTGCCGTAACAGGGCCTTCGCGTGGTTGATGCGTTCGTGCAACACGAGCTGGTTCGGTCCCATGCCGAACTGGTCGGTGAAGGCCCGGTAGAAGGCACTGCGGCTCATGCCGGCCAGCTCGCACAACTTCTGCACGGCGATGGGCTCGTTCAGGTTCCGCCGGATATGCTCGACCACCGCCTTGAAACGCAGGTTCCACGGTGCATCGGCCCCGTTGTTGAACACGTCTGCGCGGTTCTGCAGGCGGATGATCGACAGCACGATCTCTTTCAACAGGAGGTCCGCGAGGATGTCCTTCATGGGGTCGGTGCCGCTCAGCACACGCACCATGCGGTCGCTCAGGCGGGCCAGTTCCTCGTCGTTCTGCAGGAAGGGCTTGTTGGGGTCCACCATCCAGGCGTGACCGTCGGGCATGGGTCGCTGCTCGTTCAGATAGTCCAGCTGTTCGGTGAAGTGGGCCTGCTCGATCACCAGCGCCGTGCACTGCGTCGGCTTCCAAGGGGTGGCGTCGGGGAAATCGATGTCCATGGCACCGTCGTGCGGCACCAGCATGGTCTGTCCTGGCACGTAGTCGAGCACCTTCCGCTCACTGTCCATGTGCAACACCTTCTTGCCACGTAGCATGCTGGTGATGGTGAAGCCACCGAAGGTGAGGTGCACGCCGTTGGCCGCCTGCCGCGTCTCGTA
>JAGQVR010000344.1 GCA_020437875.1 Flavobacteriales bacterium | reverse complement strand
GGAATGGTACGGCTCGTTCAGCAGTGCGCGGCTCAAGAACGTTCTTGGGAACGAGCGATGAGGATCCTGGTCCCGGATGAGGCGCGATGCCCGCGCATGGCCGGTGGTTATCGAGGATCGCGCAACGGAACAGGGGGGCCGAAGACCCTCGCGCAGCCCGAATGATTTGCTTGAGCTGTGCTCCAGTGGGGATCACCAGCAGCGCCGTGCGCCGCGCATGCATGCGCCTTCACAGCGCTCCCCACTCCCACGCGAAGCAGAGCTCCACCTGCAAGGGCCGCGCGGCGCCGCGCACCATGCGGATGCCTTCCACCTCCTGGCGGTAGGCCTGCTTGGTGAGGTGCTCATGGGCGCCATTGCCTTCGGGGAGCAGGATGTGGTCCTGGATAGGGAAGTGCCAGCGTTGCAGCTCCAGGCCCACGTCCGGGGCGTCCGCCACGATGAGGCCCTCGCCGAGCAGCGAGAGCGCAAAACCGCGGATGCGCGTGCCCTCCATGTACACCACGCAGAGGTAGCTATGCTCCATCACCAGCGCGCTGCGGTCGTAGCCGAAGGCCTTGCGGTCCAGGTGCAGGATCCCGAGGCGATGCTCCAGCTCGTGGTGGATCACCTCGTCGCGCGTGGCTTGCAGGAATTTGCCGCCCGTGTAGCGCAGGATGGTCTCGTGCGGCGCGAAACCGAAGTGCTCCCACTGCGCCACATCGGCCGGCGCGGCCACCAGCTCATTGCTGTCGCAGCCCTGTTCGGTGAGCGCAGCGATCAGCGCGCTGGTGAGGCGCTCGCGCACCGGGGCATCGGCCTCGTCCAGGAAACCGAGCACCGTGATGCGGCCCACACCGCCCTGCACGAAACCGCAGGCCACCCCGATCGCATCGCCGAAGCGCTCGGCCATCAACGCGGTGGCGTAGGGTGTGCTCAGGTGCCAGCGCAGGCGGCCCAGCTGCTGCTCCCACCGATCGGGCCAGGGGTGCGCAGCCTGCTCGATCACCGCGTGGGTGAGCGGGATGATCCGGACGTCGTGGTGGATCGCCATGTCTTCGCCGTATCAGGGTCTCCCTATACTCCGGGCGGGCGGTGTACGCAGCGGTCCCGGGCAACGTTCCCTACGTGTACGATGCGCAGCTGCGCGCGGGGCGGTGCGGCGCTCGTGGGCACGGCATCGCCCGCCGGCCAGTAGGGTTCCCGGTTCTCCGCCATGACGCTGCGCCTCACCCGGTCCAGGTATTCGATGCCCCCGATGGCCAGGCCGCCGGGCCCCTCGGGGTCGTGGATCACGTCCACCAACAGCTCGCCCCATTCCGGATGCATCAGGAAGAGGTTGCCCGCGAAACGCCAGCGTTCGGCCTTGTGCCGGGGTGCCATGAAAGTGGTGTACAGGCCCTCTTCGCGCCGTGGCCATTGCGTGGTGCAGCGGGCGAAGGCCTCGGCCAGCTGCGGCCGATCGCGCCATTGCGCCCGGGCCAGCTGCACGCACAGGCGCGGGTCGAAGGGCTCCCCCACGGTATCGTGCACGCGCACGTACCAGTCCAGGTATTCGCATTCGAAGGCGCTCAAGGGCTCGATGGGGTGTCGTGGTGCAAGCATGATGATCGTGTCATTCGCGGGCAGCTGATCGCTCCCCTCAATGCCCCGACCCCGGACCGCCTGTGGGCAGTTCCGGGGCAAGGGCCTGAGGAAGAAGGAGGGTCGAGGATCAGGCCGCCTTGGACCAGGCGCTGTCGCTCACGGGTCCCGGACCAGCGGTGCCGATGGCCACCACCCGGAAGTAGTAGACCGCATCGCTCATCAGGTTGATCGCCGTGTGGAAGTTCCGGCTGGTCTGCAGCAACAGGCTCCAGTCCGCTTCCACCTTCGGATCACCGGCACAGATGTACAGGGCGTACATGATCCGACCCTGCACGCCGTCCCAGCGTACGTCGATATCACCCGACACCTTGCCCCGACCTGCGCGCAGGTTCTTCGGCGCATCCACGATCCCCACCGGGGACGGGGACTTGCGCGTTCCGAAGCCACAGCTTGCGATCTTCAGCGCATCCTCGTTGCACTGGGCCTGCACGTAGCCGGCCAGTTCGCGCACGAACTCCTCCAACGCGAACTTCGCCGTGTTCCGGGCCAGCGTATCCTTGCGACCGCCGTTCTCGAACACCGCGATGTTGGCGGCTTCGAGGTCGTCCACCGCTTGGGTGAAGTCCGCGAGGAAGTTGGCTGGCAAGGTCACGTTGGCGTTGCCCGTGCAATCCTTGATGTGTGTACGGCCTTTTTCCACCAAGGCCGCTGAAGTGAGGCCTTGCAGGCCCAGCTTGACGATGAACAGATCTTTCATCTGTTTGGGGTTTTAATGTGCCGGGGAATTCCGACACAGGGCCTTATGCGATCACCGGCCGCGAAAGGTGACGCTGGAACGCAGATGGCATACGGGAAGCCCGCTCCGTAGAACTACGGGGGACCGATGGCAAAGGCCCGCCGAACGCGAACTTTCCCGGAACACGCGACCTGATGCGTGACACACACGACTTGATGCGTGACGCGCACGACTTGATGCGTCACGCGTTCGACTTGACGCGTCACGCGCACGACTTGATGCGTCAGGCGCACGACCTGTTGCGTCACGCACACGACTTGACGCGTCATGCACACGACTTGATGCATCAGGCGCACGACCTGTTGCGTCAGGCGCACGACTTGATGCGTCAGGCGCACGACCTGATGCATGACGGGCACGACTTGATGCGTCACGCACACG
>JAGQVR010000343.1 GCA_020437875.1 Flavobacteriales bacterium | reverse complement strand
CCCCCGGAGCCCGGAAGAAGACCCAGGCGAACAGCACGACCAGGAAGGTGGCGACGATGGCCGGAAGATCACGCAAGGAGGCATCATCACGCTTCGCCTTGCCATCGCGTAGGATGGTGGGCAGGTAGTAGGTGCCGTGCAACACGCCCCAGGTCACGAAGGTCCAGTTCGCACCATGCCAAAAACCGCTCACGGCGAAGGTGATCATGATATTGCGGAAGCGGCCCAGCTTGTTGCGCCAGCCGCCCAAGGGCATGTACACATTATCCCGGAACCAGGAACTGAGGGAGATGTGCCAGCGTCGCCAGAACTCGGCGATATCGCGTGAGAAGTAGGGGTAGGCGAAGTTGCGGCTGAGGTTGAAGCCGAAGAGTCTGGCGCATCCGATGGCGATATCGCTGTACCCGCTGAAGTCGCCGTAGATCTGGAAGGCGAAGAAGAAGGCGCCGAAGAAGAGGGTCAGCCCAGGGGTCGTGTCCACCGGCGAGTCGAAGATGCCGTCCACGATCGGTCCGCAGCCATCGGCGATCACCATCTTCTTGAAGAAGCCCCAGAGCATCTGGCGCAGTCCATCGGTGGCCTGCGCGCGATCGAAGCGACGCGGCCGTTGGAACTGGGGCAGGAGGTCCACCGCCCGTTCGATCGGCCCTGCGACCAGCTGCGGGAAGAGGCTGACGAAGGCGAGGAACTCCACCGGACGCCGGGTGGCCTTCAACCTGCCGCGGTACACATCGATCGTATAGCTGAGCGATTGGAAGGTGTAGAAGCTGATCCCGATGGGCAGGATGAGGTGCAGGGTGGGCAGGTCCGGCTGCATGCCGATGCCTTGCATGAGGTCCTCGAGCCCGTCGCGGAAGAAGTTGAAGTACTTGAAGAGCGCGAGCAGACCGAGGTTCGACACGAGGCTGAACACGAGCCAGCCCTTCTTCTCGCGGGATGATGATGCCCGGTCGATGGCGATCGCGAACAGGAAGTCGGCCAAGGAACTGCCGAAGAGCAAGGCAAGGAAACGCGGGTCCCACCAGCCGTAGAACACATAGCTGGCGCCCAGGATGAAGAGGTTCTGCAACCGCAGGTCGCGGTTGACCGCGTACCAGTACAACAGGTACACGACCGGTAGGAAGACCAGGAAGGCGAACGAGGGGAAGAGCATCCTGGGCGTGACCGCTTCAGGGTCTTCTGCGAATGTAGCGGTCGCTCATCTACTTGATCAGAACCGCGCTGCCATGGATACGGTGAACGAAGTATTATCCCGTACCGGACCGTGCACGCTCTCGAAGACGGCATCCACTCCGTGGAAGGTCCGGCCCTCGAACCGGACGAAGGCATCGGGCATGACCTCGATGTCCATTCCGACCGAGTACCCCACCGTCGTGAGGCCGTGCGGGGTCCCGGTGAGGAGGATGACCTGGTGATCGTCGTTGTAGTACTCGGCACGCACCACGGTCGCGATGCCATTCTTCCACTTCCGCCGCAACACACCGACACAACCCTGCCAATCGTCCCAACCTCCCCTGCCATTCTCCTGAAGACCCATGTCGGCTCCCAATTGCGCGCACCACTTGGTCCCTTCCCAGGACCACCAGAGGTTGTTGAACAGACGATAGTGACCAAGGCTGTCCGGGGTATCACTACCCAGGAAGGTGCTCCAGTTCACCTTCATCCCATCCTTTGGCGACCACAAGGCCTGGGTCCCCAAGCAGGGGGTGTTGTTCTGAATGCGTCGCAGGCGTTGCCAGCCGTTGTTGAAGACGGCCGCGAACTCCCAGCGGGAAGAGACGGTCCATGTGAGCTTCGCGCCGCTGAGGTAGTACGGCGAGTTCTCTGCGATGACCGTCCTGGTCAAAGTCCAGTTCTCGATCCCGATGGCGCTCTCCATGCCGATGTGGGAAGGGAAGATCCCCGCATCCAGCCATAGTTCCCGTTACTTCGAAAGCTTCATCCCAACACGTGCTTCGTATACGTTCCGGAGCAGTTCCGGCTCACCGATCAGGTTCGCCTGGGCATAGGTGCCCGCCATCAGACCGAACGCGCCGCGCACACGATCACGGGTGTAGTCGGCACGAACCAGACCGAGGTTCAGGTCCACCTCGTTGTGGCGGTCGTACTGATAGAGGAATCGTGGGCGCTCGTCGTCAACCGGAGGACCGAGATCATAGGCGTAATAGACATCCACGAACGCGGACAGCTTGACATTGCGTTCCAGGCTGTCAGGGTCCGACCGAGCCATCACCGTGCCTGGCAGATGGGTGACCGCTCCAAGGAACAGCAGGATGGAACCCTTGTCCATCACGATGGGCTTGTTCAGTGGTGATGACCACCCGGGCCATGCACATGCCCATGGGCCAGCTCCTCTTCGGTGGCGGCGCGCACGTCGGTGATCTCCACATTGAAGTGCAGGGTGACACCGGCCAGGGGGTGGTTCCCGTTCAAGGCCACGATGCCATCCTCCACACTGATCACCGTGAAGACACCCATGTCGCCCTGCTCCGAAGTACCGGCCTGGAACTGCATACCTGGCTCCACCTTCTGACCGCCGAACCGATCGACGGGCACCTTGTGTACGAGCGCGGGATCGAGCTCACCGTAGCCTTCAGCCGCGGGCACCACGGCCAGGACCTTGTCCCCGGCCTGACGTCCCTCCAGCTGCTTCTCCAAGCCCGGCACGATCATCTGATGACCTTGGATGTACGCGAAGGCATCGCGACCGGCGCTGGTATCGAGGAGCTTGCCATCGGCATCGTTCAG
>JAGQVR010000342.1:1488-2755 GCA_020437875.1 Flavobacteriales bacterium | reverse complement strand
GCTGGGGTTCGCCATCGAGCTGGTACCGCCATCGCCGAAGACCCAATCGTAGCTTACGATGGTACCGGTGCTCTGGTCCGTGAAGTCCACCACGGGTTCGTCGATGGTGGTGCTCAACGGCGATGCTGAGAATGCCGCGATGGGATGCCCGAAGGCGTGGATCACACCCTGGTTCGTGCTCGTGCTCGTGCAGCCGAGCGGCGTGGTCACTGACAAGCTCGCCTGGTAGTTGCCTTGCGGATAGATCACTTCCGGGGCGGTCACGTGGCTGGTCTGGCCATTACCCAGGTTCCATGTGTATAAAACATTACCCAGGTTCAAAGCGGGGAACTGCACGTGTAGCGGGGCACAACCCTCGGCGATCACGGCTGGCAGTTGGAAGTTCGGGGCGATGTCCAGGCGCAACGCCACGGTCCGTTCAACGGAATTGCCGCATTCGTCGATGACCGTGACCACGAGATCCTGGTCCGCCGCGATGGGAACGGAATAGGGTCCTGGACCACTGTATCCGAGCGGTGTCCAGGCGATGGAATAGCTCCCCGGATATCCGCTCACATCCACACCAACACTGGCCACCCCATTGATACAGGTCGTCGTATCACCATAGGAGGTGATATTCGCGGACGCCAGGTCCAGCACGGTCACCGGTACCGGCGTATCCGGACCGGCACAACCGTTCTGATCCACCACGGTGAGCAGGATGGTCTGCGAGTTCTGGAAGGCCAATTGAACGTATGGACTATAGCCCAGGCCACCCCAGTTGAAGATGTAGCCACCTGCACCGCCCGAGGCCGATGCCGAGAAGGTGTTCGTGGTGTTCACACATACCGTGTCCGGCACAACGGTCGTAACAACGATCGGATCAGGCTGCCCAACGGTCCCGGTCGCCTGGGTGGTGCAGCCCTGCGCATCGGTCACCAGTGCCGAATATTCGCCCGCTAACAGGTTGACGATGCCCGTGCCACTGGCTCCGTTGCTCCAACTAATGGAATAGTTCGGTGTACCACCCACTACAACGAGGTTGATCGCGCCGTTCGTGCCCCCGTTGCAGGTCGCGTCCGTGGGGCTGACCTGGGTCACAGCAAGGACGCTCGGTTCGGTCACCGTGGCGGACAGGGTGGTATCGCAACCGAGCGCATCGCTCACCGTCACACTGTATGTACCTGCGGCAAGACCCGAGGCGGTCGCGGTCTGTTGCCCGGCCGGATCGTCCCATTGGTACAGCAAGCCATCGGAGAGAGGTGCGAAGGCGATGGTTCCGTTCTGA
>JAGQVR010000342.1:0-1388 GCA_020437875.1 Flavobacteriales bacterium | reverse complement strand
TCTGTTGCCCGGCCGGATCGTCCCATTGGTACAGCAAGCCATCGGAGAGAGGTGCGAAGGCGATGGTTCCGTTCTGATCGCCGTTGCACAATGCGTTCGTGGGGTTGAGCGCCGCGTTCAGGAAGCTGTTCGACAAGGCGATATGCACCGTATCGCTGGCCGGAGGGCACGTCGTGTTGCCTGTTGTGGTCAGGACCAGATCGACACCACCCGCCAGCACTTCAGCAGGTGTCGGTTGATATTGGATGGACAGTCCCGAGCCAAGAACAGTGCCTGATCCACCGCTCCACTGTCCACCTGTCGCGTTCACGACAGTGCCGCTCAGTGGTACGGGGTATTGTCCCTGGCAGGCCACGACATCATCACCGGCGAAAGCCTGGTTGGGTTGGCCCGTGGCTGCGATCGTACCCGAACCCGAGGCCGGGGCACAGCCGTTCGCATCGGTCACCGATACCGTGTAGGTCCCGGCACCCGTTGTGATGCTGGGCGTGTCATCACCGGTGCTCCAATCGTAGATGTACGGTGCGGTGCCTCCGCTGACCACGGCGGTCAATGTTCCGTTCGCCGCGCCACCACAGGTCTCGTTCGTGCTGTTGAGCGCAGCCAGTGTGATCTCATCAGGTTCACCGATGGTGAGGCTCAATGTGGTATCACAGAAGAAATCGTCATAGACGGTCACGGAGTAGGGGCCGGCCGCCAATCCATCAACGCTCTGGGAGGTCTGCCCGCCAGGTTGCCAGAGGTAGGTGAAGTCCGTCGCCTGGGTCACCACGGTCGCACTTCCGGTCGCGGTGCCATCGCAGAGGGCATCCACCTGGTCCGTGTGAATGCCGATGAAGCTCTGTGGGATGGTGAGAACGATCTGATCGGTATCCTGCGGACATACGTTATTCCCGATGGTGACGAGGGTCAAGGTGACCGAGCCGGCAGCGATATCGCCAGGACCAAGCGTGTAATCCACATTGGGGAACACGCCATTGAACACGCCATCACCACCGCTCCATGCGCCGCTGGGTGCGTTCTCCACGGTCTCGTTCAGGTAGACGGGACCACCGCTCGGACACACGACCCTATCCGGTCCGGCGTCGGCGAGGTTGGGTCTGCCGGTCGGTACGATCTCACCATAACCTGTTGCGGGTCCGCAGCCGTTCGCGTCGCTGACGGAAACGTTGTACATCCCTGACGTCGCCGTCAGTACCGGACCCGTGTCCCCATTGCTCCAGTTATAGGTGTAAGGTGCCGTACCTCCCGCTGCCAAAGCGGTCAAGGTCCCATCCGCATCACCCAGACAGGATTCCGGGGTGGGGGTGATGGAAACCATGCTCACTTGCGCCGGTTGGCCGATGACCACGGACATCGTTGTATCACATCCATCAGGTCCTACGAGG
>JAGQVR010000341.1 GCA_020437875.1 Flavobacteriales bacterium | reverse complement strand
GAGGGCCTTGCCACGCGTGCCAACGCCGATGGTGTACACACGGATGCCGAGCTGTTCGGCGATGCGCGCGGCGTCGATGGGCTGGATCGTGCCTGCATTGCTCACACCATCGGTGAGGAGGATCACCACCTTGCTCTTGGCCTCGCTCTCCCGCAAACGGTTCAGGGCCGTGGCCAGTCCGCTTCCGACGGCCGTGCCGCCTTCGATCAGGCCGGGTGCGGCTTCGGCGAAGAGCTCCTTCAACACGCGGTGGTCCGTGGTGATGGGACATTGTGTGAAGGCTTCACCCTCGTACACCACCAGTCCGATGCGGTCGTTGGGTCGGTCATCCACGAAGTCCATGGCCACCCGCTTGGAAGCCTGCAGGCGGTCGGGCTTGAAGTCCTTTGCGAGCATGCTGGCCGAGATGTCCAGCGCGATGACGATGTCGATGCCCTCGCGCTTCACGTCCTGCCAGTTGTCCTCGCTCTGCGGTCGCGCCAGGGCGATGATGAGCAGTCCGGAGCCGAGGATCGCAGCGGCCATGGGCAGATGGCGGAGGTAGGCCAGGAGGTCCATCGGCCGGGCGCCTACGGTGTGCAAGGTGCTCAGCCGTACCATCGACCGGCGTCGTATCGTGCGCAACAGGTGGAAGCCGACCACGGGGGTCAGAAGCAATAGGAGCCAGTAGCACCAGGCACTTGCGGCCTCAAAGCGACGGAGCGCATAGGCCAGAGCGAGCGCCACACCCACGAGCGCGAGCAGGCACCAGACCAGGCCGGCTATGAGGTCGCGGCTCCTACGCATGGTCAACGGGTTCGGCGCGGGCCGCGGTCTCTTCTACGAAGTGCACGGCGCCGGCCATCATCTGTTCGTTCTCCTGCGGCGAGGGCAGGGCCTTGGCGAACTTCACCATGTCAGCGAGCCGCAGCATGTTCTCCAGCCGTCCACGCTGGTCGGTGCTCAACGGGCTGACCCGCAACTCGCGCAACAATTCGTCGGTCGTGCTCTCCATTGCGGGCACCCGATAACGCTCCTCGATGTATCCACGGAGAAGGTCCGTGAGGCGCGATTGGTATTGCTTGTGGTCCCCTTGCTGCCAGACGCGCTCCGATTCGAGGCTCCGGAGACCGGCAAGGACGCGTTCGGATAACGGGAGCGCGACCTCCTTCACGGCCGCCGGTATGTTCGGTCTGCGCCGGGTCAGATGGAGGAGCAGGCCGATGATGGCTGCGATGATCACGAGCCCGGCGAGCAGCCAGAAGGCATGCTTACGGATCCAATACATCAAGCTGAACGGCAGTTCAACGATATCCTTGATGTCGCGGATCGGCTGCGACGGATCGACATCCACCGTACGCACTTCCACCAGCATCGCCTTCGTCTCCTGCGGTGATCCGTTCACGATGAAGCGGAAAGGAGGGATGGCCCAATAGCCGGTGTCGAAGGCGGTGACGAGGAGCGTCCGTACCTGGCGCATCGTTGCGGTTCCGGCTTCGGTGGTATCCACCCCGGTGTCGCGCACCACTTCGAGATGGGCGGAAAGGGTGTCGCCGATCGAAGGCCAGATCACGCTCACCGCCGACGGGTGGCTCACCTCCAGTTGCAATCGGACCTGTTCGCCGATACGGATGACGTTCGTGTCGATCCGCGCGTCCACGATGCTGCTTCCGGGTTGCGCTGCGGCGAACAGCGGAAGTGTCAGAAGGATATGGATGATCCACCTCACCGGACCTCGCGCTGTTTGAGCAGTTGCATCAGCGGACGCACGTAACCCTCCTGTGTGCTGATCGTCGCATGATCCACACCGGAGCGGCGCAGGATCTCGCGCGTGCTGTTCTGGTGTTTCAGTGCGGCCGCACGGAAGGCGTTGCGGATGGCGCGGCTTCCCGTGTTCACCCAGCGCGCCTCCCCGGTCTCCGGGTCCACGAACTGGACCAGGCCCATGTTCGGTAGTTCACCTTCACGCGGGTCCGTGGTACGCAGCACGACCAGGTCATGCCGACGATTGGCGATCTTCAGAGCGGCCTCGTAATCCGTGTCCATCATGTCGCTCAGGAGGAAGGTGATGCTCCGCTTCTTGATCACGCTGTTGAGGTAGCGCAGCGCGGCGGTGATGTCCGTTCCCCGTTCCTGTGGCTGGAATTCGAGCAGTTCCCGCACGAGTCGGAGGATATGGCTCCGGCCCTTCTTCGGAGGAATGAACTTCTCCACCTGACCGGTGAAGAGGATCAGGCCCACCTTGTCGTTGTTCTTGATGGCACTGAAGGCGATGGTGGCGCAGGCCTCCGTGATCAGTTCGCGCTTCAACTGGTCGGTCGTGCCGAACTCACCGGACGCGCTCAGGTCCGCGACGAGCATCACGGTCAGCTCACGTTCCTCCTCGAACACCTTCACGAACGGATGGCCGAAACGGGCGGTCACGTTCCAATCGATCGTCCGTACCTCATCGCCCGGCGTGTAATCACGCACCTCACTGAAGGTCATGCCACGCCCCTTGAAAGCGCTGTGGTACTCCCCGGAGAAGATGTGCTCGCTCAAGCCGCGTGTCTTCAGCTCGATCAAGCGCACCTTGCGGAGCAGCTCCTTGGTATGTTGGGTCGTGTTCATGCAGGACGCATGGTGTGGCAGCCGGTACTGGAGCGAAGACAAGGTCCTGTACCTGCACCCGCCCTCTGATCAGGGCACCTCCACCGTGTTCAGCACACGATCGATGATCTCGGTGACGGTGATGTTCTCGGCCTCGGCCTCATATGTGAGACCGATGCGGTGACGCAGGACATCGGGGCACACGGCGCGCACGTCCTC
>JAGQVR010000340.1 GCA_020437875.1 Flavobacteriales bacterium | reverse complement strand
TACCGGCAGGTCCGTGAGCTACATGTATCCGGACATCGGTTGCTACACGGTGACCTTGGAAGTGACGGGCGAGTACGATTGCGTCAACACCTCGGAACGGCTGGCGTGCGTGGAGGATGCCTTCGCCCTCTATGCGCCGAACGCATTCACACCGAACGCGGATGGGTTCAACGACCTGTTCGTCATCCATACCACCATAACGGATCCCCGGGAGTTCACCCTGACCATCTTCGATCGCTGGGGACAGGAGGTGTTCGTTTCCAGCGATCCTTATGAAGGTTGGGATGGCGCTCAACTTCCAGCGGGGATGTACGCGTGGATGGTCCGCCTGCGTGATCGTGAAGGGGATGTGCAGCTGCGCCAGGGTCATGTGACACTTGTGCGGTGATCGATGCGCCAGGAAAGAACGAAGCCCGGATGACCGGGCTTCGCAGGATGGTCCGATGACAGGTCAGCGGATGTCGTTCTGCTTGCGCCGGAGCTGTTCCAATTCCTTCTCCAGCTCCTCGCGTGTCTGGGTGCGCATGGCCTCCTCCTTGGCGGCATCGGGCTTGTCGCCCTCGATCTTGTTCAGGTTGCCTTGAAGCTTGGCCTCGCTGCTCATCAGCTTCGCCAGGTCCGCTTCCCCGCTGGTCAGCTTGGAACGGAGCTTCGCCAACTTCTCGAGGTCCTTCGGGTCGTTGGTCATCTGGAACTTCTTCTCCAGACCGGCGATCTCTCCGCTCAACTTCGCATTGTTCGCCTGGATCTTGCCCTGCTTGGACTTGATCTTCTTGAGGTCGCTGTTCAGCTTCGCGCTCTTCTTGTCCAATTTGGCTGCATCGGCTTGGGCGCTCTCCTGTTTGCCGGTGGCCTTGTCCAAGCCTTTCTCCTTCGTGGTGATCTGTTTCTGGACCACGGCCTTGTTGTACCGCACGGCCATGTCGTACATCGCCTTCTCCGCCGCTTGTTGCTCATCAGCCGCCATGCTGTCGTTCTTGGCGAAGGCGAGCGTCAGCCTGCCGATCCCCAGCTTCTTGTCCGAGCTGCTGCTGGCCAGGATGGTCAGCGGCATCGCTGTGATGGCCGGTTGCATCACGCCGATCGCTTTGACGGGTCTGCTACCGCTCAACTCCTTGCTCATCGGCTTGTACTCCGCGCGCCACATGTCCATCGCCTCGTTGCCATCGCTCTCGAACACCGTGATCGTGAAGGCGGGAAGCTTGTGGGTGCCATTGGTCATCGAATCAGGAACGACCGTGATGGTATTGCTCCAGAGCAACGCATAGCCCTCCTTGGTGGTCTGGGCGTTCGATGCCAAGGCGCAAAGGAGGGAGCAAGTGAAGAGCAGGTGGTGACGCATGTTTCCGATCATTGGGTGTGTGAAAGTAGGGACGATCGCGGGGCTGGCTGGTCACTTCGTCATGGAACCGTCGTTCTCAAGAAGGTCGACCAATGTCCGATAAACGCGGTGCAAGGGCAGGCCCATCACCGTGTAGAAGCTTCCCTCGATGTGCCCCACGGCGACATAGCCGATCCAATCCTGCACGCCATAGGCACCTGCCTTGTCGAAGGGGGTGTGCCGGTCAACGTAGTACGCGATCTCCTGCGGGGTCAACCGGGAGAAGGTGACGATGGCCGTATCGGAGAAGCTGACGGTCCGGTCCTTGGTCCGCATACAGACACCGGTGACCACCTTATGCTTCCTGCCGGAAAGCAATGCCAGCATCCGAGCTGCATCAGCAGCATCCTCCGGTTTGTTCAGGAGAAGGTCGTCGACGATCACCGTGGTGTCCGCCGTGATCAATACCTGGTCCGCAGCGAGTGATCCGGTATAGGCCTCTGCCTTCTTCCGGGCCAGATGCTCGGCGACCTGCTCGTTGGGCATGCCTGCCGGTGGTGTCTCATCGATGTCGGTGCGCGTGATCTCAACTGGAAGGTCGAGGCCCTGCAAGAGCTGCCGTCTTCGTGGTGATGCGGATGCGAGGATCAGGCGCCAGCTGAGCTTCATGGCAGGAAACGGATGAGCATGGCGTAACCGATGGCCATCACCATCGCGAGCTTCATGATGTTCCCCGCCCGGATGAACTCCTCGCGATGTTGCGCCTGGTAGGTGAAGCCCGCCGAAAGCAACAAGGGGCCGATGACGCCGATGCCGATGTACCAATAGGACAGCGGGTCGCGAAGCAGCTGCGAGCGAACAAGCAGCAGCAGCGCGATGATGATGGCGATGTGGGTGAGCGCGATGGCCTTCGCCCATTTCATGCCCCAGACGATGGGCAGCGTCCGGCAGCCATCGGCTTCATCCCCCTTCACGTCAGCCATGTCCTTCTGCAGCTCACGCACAAGGGTGCTGAGGAAGGCGAATACCGCGAAGCCGAGGATCCAATACCACAATTCGATGTGGAAGGGTTGCATCTCGTACCGATCGCCGTTCGGAAGTGCCACGATCCAGGCCGGATCCATGGCACGCTGCAGCAAGGGCAGCTCGTACAGCCCGACGGTTAGCGGGACCAGGGCGGTCAGCGTGGCAACAAGGCCGTTCCCGATGATCAACCTGCGCTTGAAGGTGGTGCTGTACACCCACAGCGCACCAATGGCGAAGGCGGGGAGGGCGGCCCACTTGAAGAGCCCGCTCCGCCAGGCGACGAAAGCACCCAGCAGGAGGCCCAGTCCGCTCAATACAGCATGGGCGGTCATCGCCACGCGACGCCGGACCGTACGCCCCACGATGACCTTGCCGGGCTTGTTGATCCGGTCGATGCGGGTGTCGAAATAGTCGTTGATCACGTTGCCACCGGCGGCTATGAGCACCGTACTCAGTA
>JAGQVR010000339.1 GCA_020437875.1 Flavobacteriales bacterium | reverse complement strand
GGTGGGCATGATGTCGTTGCTATGGAAGATGGCGAGGCCGCCCTTCTCCATGGCCTGGCGGAAGCGGGCGCGGTGTTCGCGGTAGGTGGATGCTGAGAGCGGGGTGTAACGCATGGTATTCGCCGAAGCTTCGGCGCAGGTGAATGGAACGAAGGTAGGCTTGATGAACTGCCATCGGGTGGCATCGGCCATTGTCCGACTTGTGCAGCCGTTCAGGTCCCGGCGGTGTGGTCGGCAGCTAGGATCCCGGCTCACTCCACTTCTCCACCCTGCCGGCCGCTGGTGGCAGGGTGCGCAGGTAGTCATAGACGGTGCCGAGGTCCTGCTCGGTCATATGACCATACATGGTCCAGGGCATCACGGTCTGGAACTCGGCAGCGGCCATATCCACCGCGTGCGGCACGTACGTGCTATCCGCATATTGCTTGAAGCGTGCGATGAAAGCAGCCTTGTCCCAGGCGCCGATGCCATCATCATGTGCCGTGATGTTCGGCGAACGGACGATGGCGCCATTGGGGAAGGCGAACTCGAACCCCCCCGCACCATCCGGCCCCACTGGCTCGCCTTTCTCGTGTTTCGTATGGCAGACCACACAGCCGGCCGCGTTCACCATGTACCGGCCGTACGCCACAGCATCCGAAGGGTCAGGACGCTTCTCCGGAGCTGCCGGCTTGGGCATGGTGTGCATGATCACGCTCACGGGGAAGTCAGCGGTACTGGCCGGGGCAGTGGTCTCTTGCGGCGGCAGGCTGCGCAGGTAGGCGATGATGCTGAGGATGTCTTCCGTATCCATGCGTGCGTAATTGGGGTACGGCATCACCGGGAAGAAGGGATGTCCATCCTTGCTCACCCCGCTCGTGATGGCACGGTAGACCTCGCCATCGCTCCAATCGTTCAAGGCGAACGGGGTGATGTTCCGTGAATAGAATTCGCCCGGGAACTCCATGCTGTGATCAAAGCGTTCGCCGCCTTTTCCGAGCGTGCCAGGCATGAGCGGTCCTGAGAACCTGCTCCAGTCACGTGTGCTGTGGCAATCCATGCACACGCATACGCTGTTCGCCAGGTACTCACCGCGTGCCACCCTTTCGGGAGTGATCTCCACCTTCAGGTCGGTCTGGACGGGGATATCAGGAAGGGCCTTGGTCACATAGGTGATCGCGCCGAGGATGACCACCAGGAGAACGAGCACCAGGATGCCCAGGATCTTGAACACCTTTTTCATGGGGAGTGGTTTGGTCATTCAAATATGCTCGATCCCAGGTCCGGATACAACGCCTCCCCGTACCAGGGGAAGCGAATGGCCGATCTAACTTGGTGCCATGGCCAGATCGAAGTACACCCTCAAGACCAGGGAGACCGTTGCACCCGTGGATGCTTTCATCGACAAGCAGCCGAAGGAAGAGGTGCGCGATGATTGCCGGACCCTGTTGAAGCTCATGGGTGAACTGACCGGGGAAGAGCCACGGATGTGGGGGCCGAGCATCATCGGTTTCGGTTCCTATCACTACAAGTACGAGAGCGGTCACGAAGGGGACATGTGCCGCATCGGCTTCAGTCCGCGGAAGACGAACTTCAGCATCTACTTATTGCCGGGTTTCGAGGAGCAAGGCGATCTGCTGGAGAAGCTCGGCAAGCACACGGTGGGCAAGTCCTGTTTGTATGTGAAGCGGTTGGCGGATATCGACATGGCCGTGCTTCGGAAGATGGCGCAGCGCTCGCTCAAGGACCTGGCGAAGCTTTATCCAGCCAGGTAGCTATCGGAAGGGGAGGCCCGGAGAACCTTCGCGATCAGATTCGTTCCAAATAAGGTGGACACATGTGTGCCTGCACGCTAAGTCTCCGGCCCGTAACTTCGCCGCCGCAATGCCGGCATGATGCCGGTGACAACCCGAACGCATGGCTCGTCAAGGACTCTTCGGTTCCTCCCTCGTCAAGAAGTATTGGATGGCCCTCACGGGCCTTTTCCTTATCAGCTTTTTGGTGGTCCACGTCACCCTCAACTCCTTCATCTTCTTCAACGATGGCGGTGTCACCTTCAATACGGGCGCGGAGTTCATGGCGAAGAACCCGATCATCCGCACCATGGAGATCGTGCTCTTCATCGGCCTCATCGCGCACATCGTGGACGGGCTCATGCTCTGGAGCCAGAACCGCGCGGCACGTCCGGTGAGGTATGCAGTGGAGAAGGGCGGTGCCAATCGCAGCTGGTACAGTGCGAGCATGGGCATCCTTGGGACGCTCATCCTCTTCTTCCTCATCATGCACCTCTGGCATTTCTGGGTGAAGAGCCGCATCACGGGCCTGCATCACTACGGCCTGGATGCCGAGGGGCAGGAGAACCTGTATGGGGCCATGCTGGACGTGTTCCAGAACCCGCTCGTAGTGGTGCTGTACGTGCTTGGCTGCTTCAGTCTGTTCTGGCACCTGCTCCATGGCTTCAAGAGCGCCTTCCAGAGCCTCGGACTCAACCACAAGCGCTACAACCCGATCATCGCCTTCCTCGGAACGGCCTTCAGCATCGTGGTCCCAACGCTGTTCGCGTTGATGCCCATCTCCATCTTCCTCGGTTGGATCAATTGATCCACAGAACGCATCGCATTCCATGACCAAGCTCGACAGCAAGATCCCGCCCGGTCCCATCGACAAGAAGTGGACCGACCACAAGGGGCACATCCGCATCGTCGCACCTGCGAACAAACGCCGTATCGATGTCATCGTCGTGGGCACGGGCCTGGCCGGCGGGGCCGCTGCGGCTTCCCTGGCGGAGATGGGCTACAACGTGAAGGCCTTCTGCTTCCAGGACAGC
>JAGQVR010000033.1 GCA_020437875.1 Flavobacteriales bacterium | reverse complement strand
CCCCTCGAGCTGCGGGACGCGTGGTCATGTTCCTTCCGGAAGGCGAACTTCATGAGATCGGGCTCCTTTTCGGCCACTATCTGCTCAAGCGGGCGGGTCATGAAGTACTTTACCTGGGGCAGACCCTGCCCAGGGAAGACCTTATTGCGGTGCTCGATCGTCGTTCGACGGATGTGGTAGTGACATCGGTCTCATCTTTCACCGGGTTGATGGACCTGAAGCATGTGGTCGCCGAGCTTGATCGCCGCTTTCCTGAAGTGAGTGTGCTGGTCAATACACGGGTGGCGGCCAGTGGAACAGAACTGCCAGCCGTTCGCTTCGTGACAGATCTCCATGACCTGGTGGATGCGGTGAGGCACCAACGCCGGGCGTAGCCCTCAGCACCCCATCACAACAGTGTTGTTCATGCAATCGTGACAAACGGTGAACAAAATTCATCCGATTGGTTGGCTTTGATCGAAAAACGTTTAATATTTGCATTGAAACATTAAACATAATAACCGTGTCAACGCAGGAGTTCAACGATCAGCTGGTACGGTCTCAAAAGGGTCTGTATCACTACGCACTGAGTCTCACGCACGACCCCGAACGCGCTCGGGACCTGGTGCAGGACAGTTACCTGAAGGCCTTGTCGAATCGCGAGAAGTTCACTCACGGCACCGACCTCAAGGGCTGGCTCACCACGATAACGCGTAATCAGTTCATCAATGGGTATCGCCGTCAGCGGTTATCCAGGGTCCTGGAAGGCGATATCGAGCGCCCGATCGTTGCAAGGACAAGCGGTCCCGACCACGACCCCACCGTAGGGATGGATGCGCGCCGGGCCACTGAGTACCTTGAGCGCATGCGCCCCATGTTCCGCGAGCCCTTCAAGCTCTTCCAGGATGGCTTCCGGTATCAGGAGATCGCTGAGAAGGTCGGCGTGCCGCTGGGCACCGTGAAGAGCCGCATCCATCAGGCCAGGCAGGAGCTCATGGCCGTTCTGGGAGGTTCAACAGTGGCGGCATGAGCGATCGGGTCGTGGTCATCGGCGGTGGCTTCTCCGGCCTTGCGGCAGCGGCGCATCTGGCCAAGGCCGGGCGGCGCGTGACCTTGCTTGAGAAGAATGACGACCTGGGTGGCAGGGCCCGTGTCCTTCGCGAAGCCGGGTTCCTCTTCGACCGAGGCCCCAGCTGGTATTGGATGCCCGATGTGTTCGAGGAGTTCTTCGCCCACTTCGGCCATCATCCGAGCGATCTCTACCAGCTAGAACGTCTCGATCCTTCTTATTCGGTGTACTTCGGTCCACAGCAGCGGATGGACGTGCCGGCCACCATGGAGGGCCTGCGCCGACTGTTCGAGGAGTTGGAGCCCGGCTCGGCGGTCAGGCTGGATCGTTTCCTTGAACAAGCGCGGCGCAAATACGAGCTTGCGATGGGCGGCATGGTGCAGAAGCCCGGCCTTTCCCCATTAGAGCTGATCGAGCCTCGTGCGGTCGCGGGCATGCTGCGGATGAGCGTCTTCGGTTCGTTCAGTGCGCATGTGCGCAAGTACTTCAAGCACCCGAAGCTCATCAGCCTGCTCGAGTTCCCCGTCCTATTCCTGGGGGCCACGCCGCAGGATACACCTGCGCTATTCAGTTTGATGAACCATGCGGACATGGCCCTTGGTACATGGTACCCGATGGGTGGGATGGGCAGGGTGGTGGAAGCCATGGCGGAGGTGGCGCGTGAGCAGGGCGCGGAGATCGTGACCGGGGTCGCGGTCCGTGAACTCGTGGTGGAGCACGGTCGTGTCACCCGGGTGGTCACCGATGGTGTGGACATCGCAAGTGACCAAGTGGTCGCCGCTGCGGACTACCATCACGTGGAACAGTCTCTCCTCAGGAACGGCTCCCGCTCCTATTCATCCTCCTACTGGGAGGAGCGCACACTGGCTCCATCGGTCCTGATGTTCTACATCGGCGTGGGTCGCAGGCTGAAGAACGTGCAGCACCACATGCTCTTCTTCGACGAGGACCTCGGTCCGCATGCGCAGGAGATCTACAAGGATCCGCAGTGGCCGAGCCGCCCGCTCTTCTATGCATCCTGTACTTCCGTCACCGATCCGAGCGTGGCGCCCGAGGGCATGGAGAACCTGGTGATCCTGATCCCGATAGCGCCCGGTCTCGATGATGCGGAGGCCATCCGGGAGCACTATTACCACCTCGTACTTGATCGCATGGAACGTCTCATCGGCGAGGAGATCCGTCCGCATGTGGTCCATCGCTCCTCCTGTTCCGTGAGCGACCTGATCCAGGATGTGAACGCCTTCAAGGGCAACGCCTACGGGCTGGCGAACACCCTGCGACAGACCGCCTTCCTCCGACCATCGATCCGGAGCCGCAAGCTTGATAACCTCTACTTCGCCGGCCAATTCACCGTTCCCGGTCCTGGGGTCCCCCCAGCACTGATCTCCGGTGGCATCGTTGCCCGGCAATTGTTGAAAGACCATTCACGATGAACAACCGAGCCATCTTCGACAAGGTCTGCGCCGCGACCAGCCGGCAGACGACCAACTCGTTCAGCACGTCGTTCTCCGCCGGTGTTCGCCTGCTGGCGCCCGCGCTGCGTGGTCCGATCCATGCGATCTACGGCTTCGTGCGTTTCGCCGATGAGATCGTGGACACCTTCCTGGAACATCCGCGGGCAGAACTGCTCAAGGCGTTCGAGCGCGATACCTGGGCGGCCATCGACGGGCGGATCAGCCTGAACCCGATCCTGCACAGCTTCCAGCAGACGGTTCACCGCTACGGCATCGAACGGTCGCACATCGAGACCTTTCTGGCCAGCATGGAGATGGACCTGCATCGTTCCGAGCATGACAACTCCTCCTATGAGACCTACATACTCGGCAGCGCCGAGGTGGTGGGCTTGATGTGCCTGCACGTATTCTGCGAGGGCGATAAGCAACGGTACGAACGCTTGGAACCGGCCGCTATGCGACTCGGTGCCGCCTTCCAGAAGATCAATTTCCTGCGGGATATCCGCGATGACTCGCAGCGACTCGGACGCACCTATTTCCCGGGGTCGAACGGCGCCATGACGGAAGCGCGGAAGAAGGAGATCGAGGCGGAGATCCACGAGGACCTTGCTGCGGCCGATGCCGGGATCAGTGAACTACCCATCGGTGCGCGCAATGGAGTTCGTCTGGCGAGCCTCTACTACAAGGCCCTTTTGCGGAAGATCGAACGGACACCCGCGGTGCGGATCCGCGAGGAACGCATCCGGATCTCCAACGGGCGGAAGTTCGGCATGTTGATCAGTACGTACGTGCAACGTCGTTTCACCCTTGTCCTGCCCTGAACGATGATCGAACAGGTGGTGCTGGTGGATGAGGCCGGTAGGGAGATCGGTCACATGGAGAAGCTGGCCGCGCACCGGTCCGGTCTCCTGCACCGCGCGTTCTCGGTCTTCATCTTCAATACGAAGGGGGAGCTCCTGTTGCAACGCAGGGCTGATGGCAAGTACCACTCACCTGGCCTATGGACGAACACCTGTTGCGGTCACCCCAGGCCGGGTGAGCCCACCATGCAGGGTGCAGGACGCAGATTGATGGAGGAGATGGGGCTCTCGTGCGCCTTGCTCGAGGTGTTCAGCTTCAGGTACGAGGCCACGTTGGAAGGAGGGCTGCGCGAGAACGAGTTGGATCACGTGATCGTGGGCATCAGCGACCGGGAACCCGTTCCGGACCCGAACGAGGCCTCGGAGGTGCGTTATGTGGATCGACGCACGCTTCAAAAGGAGTTGCAGGAACATCCGGAGCGGTTCACCGTCTGGTTCCCCATTTGTCTCGATAGGGCATGGGACATGGCTCATCTGGCGACATCCGTCGTATGAGCACGGAGCCTGCGAGCATCTTCTGGTTCCGGCGTGATCTGCGGCTGGAGGACAACCATGGCTTGTTCCGTGCCCTATCAGCGGGCGGCAGGGTCCGGACGATCTTCATCTTCGATCAAGACATCCTCGGCAAGTTGGAGGATCGGGATGATCGTCGCGTGAGCTTCATCCATGATCGTGTGAGCGACCTGGCCCAGCGGATCGCGGAGCATGGCGGTCGTCTGCTGGTGAAGTACGGTCGACCCGAGGCGGTCTTCCAGGAGCTGCTTGCAGCGAACAAATACGGATCGCTCCATTTCAACCATGACCATGAGCCGGAAGCCCTGGAGCGTGATGCCGCTGTTGAACGGCTGTTCCGCGCGAAGGGATGTGACGTGCACAGCTACAAGGACCAGACGGTCTTCGAACGCAGCGAAGTGGTGAAGGACGACGGTACACCCTACACGGTCTTCACGCCTTTTGGCCGCAAGTGGCGCGCTGCGCTCGAAGCCAACGGGCTCGTCCAGTTCCCTTCCGAGCGACATCTGGACAAGCTTGAGCCCTGGAGTAGCGCGCCGGCCATGCCCACCTTGAAGGACATGGGCTTCGTTCGCTCGGCATACGAGGTCGCACCTTTCCCGCCACCTACTGAGCAATTGCGGAACTATGCGGAACTCCGCAACCTGCCGGCGAAGGATGGATCCACGGGCATGGGCGTGCACCTTCGCTTCGGCACCGTTTCACCCCGGGAGCTGGTGCGCCTTGCCATGAAGCACAGCGATGTCTGGCTGAACGAGTTGATCTGGCGGGAGTTCTTCATGCAGATCCTCTGGCATTTCCCGCACGTCGTGAAGGGGGCCTTCCGGCCTGCCTATGATCGGATCAAATGGCGGAATGATGAGGCGATGTTCCAGCGCTGGTGTGAGGGCCGTACCGGTTATCCTTTGGTGGATGCGGGCATGCTGCAGCTCCGGGCCACAGGGCACATGCACAACCGCGTGCGCATGTTGGTGGCCAGCTTCCTGGTGAAGGACCTGCTGATCGACTGGCGCTGGGGTGAGGCTTGGTTCGCCCGGTGGTTGATGGACTTTGAACTCAGCTCGAACAACGGGAATTGGCAATGGGCCGCAGGCACCGGTTGTGACGCAGCGCCCTACTTCCGGGTCTTCCACCCGACCACCCAGCTCAAGCGGTTCGATCCTGATCTGGAGTATGTGAAGCGGTGGGCGCCGGACCACGCGGCTGGGAAAGGACCAGCCCCGATCGTGGATCATGACCAAGCCCGGAAGCGGGCCATCGCGGCGTTCAAAGATGCGCTGGCTTAAGCCCCGAGGACGGCACCCGTCTTCGAGGGCTTCTGTCACGCCTATGTCAGAATTGTTTAATCATTGGACGTAATGAATGAACAAAAAGATCGATGCGCTGTTCTCCAACTAAACCCTAACCGCATGATGCCATGAAACGCATTGCAACACTCTCCACAACGCTTCTATTGGTCCTTGGCCTGAACGCGCAGACCGCCCGGGTCCAGGTCATCCACAATTGCGCGGACCTTGCCGCTGCCTCTGTCGATGTCTGGTTGGACAATACGCTTCTGCTCGACGACTTCGCCTTCCGTACGGCAAGTCCATACATCGATGCACCTGCTGGTGTGCCCTTCACGGTCGGCATCGCGTTGCCGAACAGCATGAGCGCGAGCGAAGCGATCTACACCGAGGAGTTCACCTTGACGGACGGCGAGACGTACGTGATCGTGGCCAGCGGAACGGTGAGTCCCTCTGGCTACATGCCTGCAACACCCTTCTCCCTGGCGGTCTTCCCAATGGGACGCGAAGCTGCAGAGGGTGGTGCGATGATGACAGATGTTCTGGTCTACCATGGCAGCACGGACGCACCGGTGGTGGATGTGTATGAAAGCGCGGTGGTGAACACGACCGTGGTCGATGACATCGCCTATGGCGCATTCGATGGCTACCTGGAACTTCCGACCCTGGATTTCACCCTGGAAGTTCGTACGGCCGATAACAGCGCGACCGTTGCGACCTATTCGGCACCATTGGAGACCTTGGGCCTCGGTGGAAGCGCGCTGGTGGCCGTTGCCTCCGGCTTCCTGGATCCGTCCATGAACAGCAATGGACCGGCCTTAGGCATCTGGGTGGCCCTGCCGAGCGGTGGTGACCTCGTGCAGTTGCCGGCGGTCGCCAATGGTGCGGCGCGTGTACAAGTGATCCACAACTGCGCCGACCTCGCGGCGAGCTCTGTTGACGTGTACCTCGACGAAGCCCTCTTGATCGACGACTTCGCCTTTCGTACGGCAAGTCCATACATCGATGCACCTGCTGGTCTGCCCTTTACGGTCGGCATCGCGTTGCCCAACAGCACCAGCGCGAGTGAGGCGATCTACACCGAGGAATTCACTCTAGCGGACGGCGAGACCTATGTGATCGTGGCCAGTGGAACGGTCAGTCCTTCGGGCTACACGCCGGCCATGCCCTTCTCCCTGGCGGTATACCCGATGGGACGCGAGGCATCCGCAGGTGGTGCGATGATGACAGATGTTCTGGTCTACCATGGAAGCACGGATGCACCGGTCGTGGATGTGTACGAGAGCGCGGTGGTGAACACGACCGTGATCGATGACATCGCTTATGGCTCATTCGATGGCTACCTGGAACTTCCGACCCTTGACTTCACCCTCCAGGTACGCGATGCGAACAATAGCACGATCGTGGCGGCCTATGCAGCACCGCTTGAAACGCTTGGGCTGGGCGGATCGGCACTGGTGGCCGTGGCTTCCGGCTTCCTGGATCCTGCGATGAACAGCAACGGTCCGGCCTTCGGCATCTGGGTGGCCCTGCCAAGCGGAGGCGACCTGGTGGAACTTCCAGCCGTGGCCATCCCAACAGCTCGTGTCCAGGTGATCCACAACAGCGCCGACCTGGCCGCTGCCGAGGTGGACGTATGGCTGAACAACACGCTCCTGCTCGATGACTTCGCCTTCCGTACCGCAAGTCCGTTCGTGGATGCACAGGCGGGTGTGCCATTCGATGTCAGCATCGCCCTGCCTACGAGCACGGATACCACCGGTGCCCTGGCCCGGTTCACCTACGAGCTCGAGGAGGGTGGAAGCTACATCCTCGTAGCCAACGGCATCGTCTCCGGCAGTGGCTATTCACCCGTGCAGCCTTTCAACATCTATGTGCAGGCCGACGCGCGCGAACAGAGCACCGATCCCGGCAATGTGGACGTTCTCGTGTTCCACGGAAGCACCGATGCTCCTGCTGTGGACGTGGAGGAGACGGTGGTGCCGGCTGGTACCATCGTGGACGACATCGCATATGGTGAGTTCGCAGGCTACCTGGAACTCCTGGAGTCGGACTATGGCCTGACCATCACGGCGAACGGAACACCGGTGGCATCCTATCAGGCTCCCCTGGCTTCGCTCGGACTGGCAGGCAATGCGATCACCGTTCTCGCCTCCGGCTTCCTCGATCCATCCATGAACAGCAACGGTGCGGCGTTCGGTCTGTATGTAGCCCTTCCTTCCGGCGGCGAGCTGGTCGCGCTGCCCATCACCACCGGGGTGAATGAGAACGAGAGCATTCGCGTGACCGCCGTGCATCCGAACCCGACCCTGGATGCCGTGCAGGTGCAACTGGATGTACTGGAAGCCGGTCGTACCGCGATCTCCGTGGTGGATGCCATGGGTCGCGAGGTGCGCAACCTTGAGCCGGGCATCATCGGCGCCGGTTCCACCCGTTATGTCATCGACATGCAGGACCTCGACGCCGGTACCTACTGGCTGCGCGTGCTGCGTGATGACACGAACATCACGATGCCGGTCGTGAAGCAATAAGCTCGACGTTGGAGAATGAGAAGGGGCCGGATCATCCGGCCCCTTCTTCCTTCATACGAAAGGAAACTTCGTCAAGGCAGCTGTTCCACCCGTGTGTTGGTGGGTACGATGCCGCCGATGTTCTGCAGGATGATGTCACGATCGTTGTTCGCGCCCGCATAGATCACCTGGCCATCCAGGTTCACGTCCTCGTCCAGATAGCCTGATGCGATGTTGGTCGGGACAACACCACCGATGCCTGCGAGGATGAGGTCGCGATCGTTGGCGCTTCCGGTATATTTCAACGTACCATCCGCATTGCAATCACCGGCCCACAGTGCACGCAAAGCACCGACCGCCTTCCGCGCTTCGGTCCCATACATCAACACGGCCGGGTCGCTGAAGTCGAGCTTGACCACGCCCGTGCCGAACAGGTTACTGGAGGCGGTCATCGCACCGAGATGGTTCCGGTGCAACACGCTCACCTGGTAGCTGCCACGCGGAGCTGCTTCGAAGAACAGCGGACTACGGCCATCGGGATCCACCACGCTGCCGTTCGCAAGGAGCATCGCCGGTAATTCATCCACCACGTTGCTTCCGCCTCCATCGCGCAGCTGCACGATCACCCAATCAACAGGCTTGGAAAGGCCGGTGCGCTCCATCAGGTCCGTCGTTGCGGTGGCGCCCAATCCATAGGGGTCCGAGGTCGGGAGCAGACCTCCGTTGATCAGATCGGTGCGCATGGTGTTCACCACCGTCGGTCCTTCCAGGAAGACCGTGAGATCGAGCTCAGCATCGCCATCGGTGTAGTCGAAGATGCCGTCGCTATCGCGGTCCACACCCATGCGGACCTTGGTGTTCGGGTGCACGATTGTCCAGGTGAGCGGCGATGACCCCGCCTGTGCCGCGCTCACGAGCTGTGCATGTGTCACCGGAGCCGCGCCGTTCAGGTCGGGCTGGTAATTGTCAGAGCCGAGGTAGTAGAAGCCGCGCGCCTCGTTGTTCCAGATCCCCTTCACGATCATCGCATACTCTCCCGGCTTGTCGTTCACCAGGCTCTTCATGGTGGTGAGCTGCGCCGTGCTGCCCACGCCGCCATTGATGGTATGGCGAAGGCCCACGGCGGGCATGGCATCCTGCACCGGGTGGACGCGGTCGAAGGTGTGGCTCTGTGGACTGTTGACGGCGTCGATACCACCGGACCAGCTCAGCAATTCCGGCTCGTAGTCCCCGAAATAGTGCCCGCTCACACCGGGGCTGTTGAAGAGCGTTTCCATGATGCCATCGCTCATCAGGCCAAAGCCGCTCGTGCACTCCGTGGTGTTGTAGAAGAATCCGTTCTTCTTGTACACCGAGCGCAGGTCCGGGACCATGTTCGTGTTGTTCGTCATGATAACCTGGCTGCCCTGGTTGGTATTGCTGCCATTGCCGGGCAGATGACCTCGCCCGCTGCCTGTCTGGTGGCAGTGCGAACAGTTCACGTTCACGGCCACGAAGAGGCGCACGCCCGCTGTCGGCACCGTTTGGAAGGTCGTTCCGGTGAAGCGGACGCGGTTCGGGTTGTTCATGCGCTCCACCGTGGCGGCCACGGTCGTTTCAGGCCGATAGGTGCGGTAGGGATTGGGCACGTACCAGGTGGCCGCGAGGAAATCGCTGAACTCCTGCATGCCCGCGGCATCCAAGGGTGCCGCGGTCCCTTGCAGGTCGGTGAAGGCCCCGGCGAAGTCGTGGAAGGTCTCCTTGTCGCCGCGCCAATGCAACTTGCCCGTGCCGCGGTTGATGATGTCGATGAGGAACTGGGTCGTCTTCAACCCTTTCATCGGGTGGTAGGTCTTGTTGCCTGCGGCGTCGTTCACGGTCACCATGTCCCCCGCCGGGTTGCCGAGGTCCCAGGCCAGGCGGTCCCACTTGCCGTCCACATGGCAACTGCCGCAGGAGATATGGCCGTGACCGCTACCAGCGTGCGTGTTGTAGAGGTGCTTGCGTCCGACCTTGATCACTTCCGGTGTCGGGTCGAAGAAGGCCGTGCGAGCCACCTCCTTGTCCGTGGTGATGTCGATGGTGCTGATGGAGCCATCGAACTTGTTCAGGACATACGCCCGGTTCCGGGCATCATCGATCACGATGCCGGTGGGACCTTCGCCCACATTGATCGGTTCGGGAACGGTGCGCGCCCCCGTAGTGCCGATCGTGACGACGTTGTTGGACCCCATGCCGGTGATGTAGGCCTTCGATCCATCCGCCTTCCACGCGATACCACGCGGATCGCCGATGGAGCGCACCCGATCGGCCGGTGGCGATGAATGCGTGCTGTAGTTGATGTGCGGGTTGAGGTCCGTGCGTGTCACGCTTCCCGCGCCGAGGAAGCGCGAAACGTTCACCGTAAGGAACTTCCCGCGCAGGTTGGGCTCGAAGCGGACCTCGTTGGTGGCGTCGGTACCGATCACGTACACCTCACCACTCGGATGCACGGCCATGCTCATGAGGATGTTGCCGAGAGTCTGCTTGTAGGTGACCCCCGCCGTGGTCGGGTTGTTCGCGTTGATCATGGCGACATCGCGGTCCGGCATGTCCCAGCCCGCCATGCGCCCCGTGTTCGGCAGGCCACCGCTTACGAGGTTGGTCCAGTTGCGCCCGTTGGCATCCATCCATTGACCTGCGGCGTTCTTGCGCACCACCAAGCTGTTGTTGCCCGGTGGCGCCGGGTTGCTCGGGTTGATGGGTGGGTTGAAGCCAGTGGCTCCCGAGTTGGGAACCGGGACAATACCACCGTAGGGACCGGCTGGGTTCGCGACCACGTTCGGGACGGTGGTGCACGCACCGCCTTGCACAGAGCAGAAGCCCCCCGCATGGAACTGGTTCCCCGGTATCACCGTGGTCTGGTTGCCGCTCTCGAAGAAGGCGCAATACACCGTGCTTCCATCGGGGCTCACGGCCAATGCCCGCGGCTGCTCGCCTTTCAACAACACCTGCGTGGGTGCGGTATTCAGGTTCGCCGGATCGAAGACCTGGATCATCTCCTGTTCGGCGCAGCTCACGAAGGCCCGCAAGGGCGATCCCGCGAAGACGACATCGGATGGTTCGTTCTCGGTGGTCACGCTGCGCACCACGGTCTTGAGGGTGAGGTCCACGATGCTGATGTCGTCGCTGATGGTGTTCACCACCCACGCCTCGTTGTTCGTCCGTGCTCGCACGGTCACTGGATCAAGTCCTACCGGGATGGTGGCGCTGTGCAGCATGCCCGATGCCGAGAGCGTGAACACCTCCAGGGAGTTGTTCGCCGTGTTCACCGCCAGGAGCTTGGTGCCGTCCGGCGTCTTGTCGATCGGATGCACGTGCGCCGATTCGAAGTTCACGAAGTCGCTGAGCGGCACGGCCGATTTGGCAATGACCGTCTCGGCCTGGCGTGGCTCGATGGTGGCGGACAGGCCGACGAGCGCTCCGGTGGTGATGAGGACGATCGCGGTGCGGTAGGGTATGGTTCGTGCCATGGCGGAATGGTCAGTAGGGGGACCAACGTGGTACGGCCTCAGGCCTTCCCAACGTGCTAACCCCCTAAGGGCGAAAGGCTAAACTAATCCAGCCGCCCCCATATCGCAAGCCTTGACGCCGCCTTCAATAGACAAGCAGCCGCGGCTCGCTCATTTCCTCCATCGCGTACTTCAGTCCCTCGCGCCCCAGGCCACTGTCCTTGATGCCACCGTAAGGCATGGGGTCGATGCGGAAGCCGGGGATGCTGTTGATGATGATGCCGCCCACTTCCAGCTCGTCATGCGCCTGTTTCATGTGCGCGATGCGCGTGGTGAAGACACCCGCCTGTAGTCCATACGTGGAGTCGTTCACTGCCGCGATCGCATCGCTGAAATCCTTCACCTCTTCGAGCACGGCCACCGGACCGAAGACCTCGGCGCAGCTCACCTTCATGCTGTCCTTGGTGTTGGTGAGCAGGGTCGCCGCGTAGATGTTGCAGTTCGGATCGACCGCCTTCCCGCCTGCGAGCAGCGTTGCACCACCGTTCAGGGCTTCGTCCACCCACGCACCGATGCGCTCGAAGTGGCCCTTGTCGATGATGGGACCGACGGAAACGCTCGCATCATTCGGATCACCGGACTTGAGCGCATTGAACTCCTTCACGAGCAGATCACGGAACTCCGCGAAGACGGACTTGACCGCGTAGATGCGCTGCGTGCTGATGCAGGTCTGGCCAGCGTAGAGGTTGGCGCCCATGGCCACCGATTTCGCGATCGCCGGCAGGTCGGTGCCTTCGTCCACGATCACCGCTGCGTTGCCACCGAGTTCCAGTGCCACCTTCTTCTTGCCGCAGATCGCCTTCAGGTGCCAGCCCACCTTGTCGCTGCCGGTGAAGCTGAGCATGGCCACGCGGTCGTCCTTCACCAGCTTCTCCGCAACGGGCACACCGCACATCAATACGCTGAACGCGCCCTTCGGCCAGCCGATCTCTTCCATGAAGCGGCCGAGCACGATCGCGCTCAAGGGTGCTTGCGGCGCGGGCTTCAGCACCACCGGACAGCCCACGGCCATCGCCGGGGCCACCTTGTGCAACACGAGGTTCAATGGGAAGTTGAAAGGCGTTATCGCAGCGATGACACCAATGGGGAAGCGTTTGGTGATCGCCGTCCTGCCGGCTCCCGCACCGAAGTCCATCGGCACCACCTCACCTCCGAAACGAAGGGCTTCCGCTGCGGCCGTCTTCACCGTGGTGATGCACCGTGCGATCTCCGTCTTCGCATAACCGATGGGCTTGCCGCCTTCCTGTACGATGAGCTTCGCCAGATCATCCTGGTGCTTCTCGATCAACGTGGCCAGTGCCTCCAGCTTTGCGCTGCGTTCTCCGGCGGTCATCTTCCGAAGCACTTCACGGCTTTCATGAGCGGCTACGATCGCGTCCTCCATCTGCGCCTCCGTGGCGTTCGGAAGTTTGGCTAGCTCGGTGCCGTGATACTTGTCCACGACGGCGTTGAAAGTTCCGTCACCCTCGAAGGACCAGTTGCCGTTGATCAGGTTGGCGGGGGTGAAGAGGGAAGTGAGGGTAGCGGGCATGGGACGAAACTACTTCGGATGTCAAACCGCAACGACGCCACGGCACGACGAATTCGCAACGCGGTGATCAATAACGTGGCGCTCCCGTCGCGTCACCGCGTCGTAGCGGTTCCATTCACTTCGCCAGATACCGCCCCACCGGCCGCAGCAGCACCACCTCCACCTCCTGCTCCTCGAAGCGGTGGAAGCTCGCCTCCACGCGCTTGTCCGGCCAGATGATCTGCACGCGGCCCTTGGCCACATCATAGGCGGCGGTGTAGAGCGTGCCGAAGCCCCGTAGGTATTGCTGACTGTACAGAGGCGGCTTCAGGAACTGCTTGATGAGCGCTGCGCGTGTGAGCTTGGGCTGCGCGATGCTGTGCTCCAGGAAATGCTTGCGCTCGATGGTGTGCGTGAAGGCCGCGTACTCGTCCCACTCGACCTGGTGCTGGTGGTTGCAGGCCACGGCCTGGTAGATCACCTGAGCGGGTCGGTCGGGGTTCATGTACACCGTGGCGTACTTGCCACTCTTGTCCACCACCGTGACGTTGTAGCCCATGTGCACGGGGATGCGCGAGAGTGCGACGCAGGCCTCGTCGGTGGTGCTGCAGGTCTCGAGGACGTAACGGAGCACGAGCGGTATGCCGAAGCCAGTGCCGCTCACTTTTCTTCCTCCAAAGGCCAGTGCGATGGCCAGGCCATCCGCATTCATCCCATCGAGCAAACCCCAGCCGCTATCCTGGATGCCGATCACGGGCTTCACGTACTCGGTGTAGCGCATGCGGCCGTCGAAATAGCGCGGGTCGAAGTCGTAGTTGCGGATGAGCGTGGGCGCGCCCTTGGTCCACGCCACTTGCGAGCAGCCGGCCATGTACGGTGGCGGGCACCACATGCTCAGGAAGCGGCAGGCCACATCATCGTTGTTCGCGATGCGGCACAGGCTGTTGTAAACCGGGATCAGCTCTGGCATGTGCAGTTCCAGCAGGCTGCGGCAGGTCACGAGATCCGGGCGCTTGTCCAAGCCCTCGCTCTCGTACCAGATCTTGAACAGCGGCCACGCGCGGTCGAAGAAGGTCTGCCAGCGGTCGCTGGGCCAGGGTTCGCGGACGAGTTTGAGGTGTACGTACATGTCAATTGCAAGAGTCGCGAGTGGCTAGTATCGAGTGGCGAGTCTGCGTCCAACACACACGACGGCGCAGACTCGCCACTCGGTGCGATCGGATCGTGCGGAGGAACTCGCCACTAGCCAATCTCTTCACATCATCTTGAACCCACCGATCTCCAGCATATGCCCGGTGCCCGCATGCTCGCCCGGCACCACGCTCTTGTATTCCGCACGGATGGCAGCGAGCCACTTCTTCGCGCGCTCGGTGAGTTGGAAGTCGTCCGTCATCATGCGGCCGCGCATCACCAGGATGCCGATGTCGGCGCCTTCGTAGAGCCAGTCGCCCACGCGCGTGATGCGCAGGAAGAAGGCCTCGTTCTCCTTCTCCACGTAGCGGCGGTGCGTGTCCATGCGCCAGAAGTAGATGCTGCCGTCATCGCGCATGCGCCAGATCCCGCTGCGCGGGGCCTCGGTCACACGGCGGATGTCATCGGCGGTGTGCTTGATCACCATCTGGCCCCAGGAATCGATGTTCGCGGAATCGGCCCAGCGGCGGTTCAGCGCGTTCACGCTCAGCTCGTAGGGCACGTCCATCCATTCCAGCGTGTGGAAGAGGTGCAGCGGTGCGTCGGCGAGCGCGAAGGCCGCATGGTTGGTGATGGAGCTCGCGCCGGTGACGCGTGGGTTCAACTCGCCGAGGTAGATCTCGCCGCTGTCCTTGTCGATGAGGTAGTCCAGCTCGAAGTAGCCCTTGTAGCCCTCCTTCAGGAGCTGGTCGCCGAATTTGCGCGCAAAACGGCGGGCCTTGGCGCGGATCTCCGGCGTGAAGGTGTCGGCGAAGATCTCGTTGCCGCACCAGCCGCCCTTGTATGGCGTAAGCTCCTTGAAGCCCACGAGCTCCGTCATCAGCGGCGCTACGATGGTGCCGTGCCGAGTGACGCAGGCCTCCATGGCCGCGCCCCGGCAGTTGATCCGCTTCATGATCTTGCATTCCTTCTCCGCCTCGATCTCCTTCGCGTACTTGTCGTAGTCCGCTTCGCTCTTGATGAAGAAGGTGGTGTGGCCACTGTCGCCGAAGGGCGTTTGTACCACCAGGTCGCTGCCGAGCTTGCCCTTCTGCGCGACGGCCAGCAAGTGCTCGTAGTGGCGCACCGGACTGAGCACGTAAGGCACGCAAGGCACACCGGCCTTCTCGGCCACGCGGTTCGTGTTCACCTTGTTGTCCAGCCAGGTGCGCAGCTTCGCTTTCGGGAAGATCACTTCAAGTCCTGCCTTCTTCGCCAGCGCCTCGGTCTTCTCATCGAACATGAGGAAGAGCGCCTTGCCGTTCTTCCCCTTCGTCCTCCGCTGCTCGATATAGTCGCGCACTTCGCTGTGGGTGAGCAGGTAGTTGTTGATGTCCTCGATGCTCTGGAATTCCTCGTGCGGCTCCTCGGTCTTCGGGCTCATCAGGTTCGGGTGCATCCCATCGAAGCAATCGATGTAGGTGATGAACTTGAAGCCCTTGATCCACTCATCCGCACCCAGCAGGTTGAAGTTGGTGGCGCTGATGAAGTAGAGCGGCGTCTCGTTACGGTGGAAGAAGCGGCGGATGTCGCTGATGCCCTTCAAGAGACCAGCGGGCTTCCTGCTCGTCCGGGATGATGCCTTCTTCGCTGTGGGTGCCTTCTTCCGCACGGATCTCTTGCTGGCTGCAGCCCGCTTGGTGGGTGCTGCCTTCCTGCTGGTGCGGGACGCGGACGTCTTCGGCACCGCCTTGCGGGCACCTTTCTTCACGGACTGGCGACGGGACGTGGTCTTCTTCTTGGCCATGGCATTGGGATCGCAAGCAAGGTACGGGCGGCCGGCAACAAGACAAACCGGTCCAGCAGGCCGGGGAGCTGGTGGCTGGCCCTACAGATGAACGAGCGTGGGACCCATTGGAATGCACCGATCGCCCTGCTCCTTCCCCGATCGGGTGGGTAGGGGATTCCCCGATCGATCGGGATGGTCGCATCGATCGGGTTCCGGCACGGGATCGGCAATACCTAAGACATGTCACACCGGGAACTCAACGAACGGCTGCATGTAGCTGTGGAACGGTCCACGCGCCGCACGCTTCGTCGGTTCTGGATGGTGCTGGCCTTGGGCGTGGTGGGCATGCGCCTGCTCATGGTCTTTGCGGCCTGACCTCTGAGACGTGGGCGTGTTGCGTTATACGGGCCATCGGGTCAGGCCTGACGGCTTGACCAGCTATGAGCATGAACCACGGATGGACACCGATGGACACGGATCAGTGCGATCCGGAACCACGTTATCCGTGCTGATCCGTGTGTATCCGTGGTAAGAATGCAGACCAGTAGAGCCGCAGGCTCCTCCGCTCACCGCCGCTTCTTCCCGCCCTTCTTCGCCGCCTTCTTGGGGGGCGCGCTTGGCGCGGACGCTCTGGGTAAACCACCGAGGGCGGTCACGGTACGTTGCCGTCCCAACGCCGCGTCGGTGAACACGCGTAGACCCAGCTCCGGCCGGTAGCCGTGGATCTCCTTCACATCCAGCGCGAGCAGGAAGTGGATGATCTCCTCGTTGATCACCTGCCCCGGCATCAGCACCGGGAAACCGGGCGGGTAGGGGATGACGAAGCTGGCCGAGACCAATTCGCGCTTCGCCTCCAGCTCTAATAGGGCACTGCCGAGGCTCACATGGCGGCAGCGCCTTTCGTCGTACGCCAGGAAGTAGGCCGCGCGCATGTCGCCGCCGGGCACGCCGGGCTGGCCCTGGAAGCTGCGGTGGAAGCAGGTGAAGTCCGGCAGTGGCACCTGGTCCTGTTTCAGGTCGCGCAGCACGCCGAGGTGCGCCTCGCGGTCCACGCGTTCGAAACCGGCGTTGCGTTCCTCCAGCTCATCGGCGATGTTCAACAACACCTTCGTGAGGTAGGCCAGGGAG
>JAGQVR010000338.1 GCA_020437875.1 Flavobacteriales bacterium | reverse complement strand
CGTGGAGAACGAGCTGCAGACCGTGGCCGGGAACAGCCACGATTACCGCGAGGGCGTGCAGGCTTTCCTCGAGAAACGGAAGCCCGTCTACCGCGGCGAATAGTCTCATGTGCAAGGACCGTAGCGTCGACCCACCGGGTCGACCCATCGGGGATTTGACCAACGATGTGCACGGATGAATGCACCAGGGCACGGTGTCGTCCCCCGATCTTCTGATCATCTCATCATCTGATCTTCTGATCGTCCCCCCGATCTTCGCCCCATGGATAGTTCGATGACGGTCGGCGTGGTCGGCGCCGGAACGATGGGGAGCGGCATTGCCCAGGTGGCCGCCCAGGCGGGTCATCCGGTGGTGTTGTACGATACCCGACTGGAGGCACTGGACAAGGCCAAGGCCGCGCTGGCCAAGGTGATGGGCCGGCTCGTGGAGAAGGGCAAGTTGGACCGCGAGGAAGCCGAGGCCATCCAAGGCCGGATCACCTACGCCACGGGCCTGGAGGCCTTCATCGGAAGCGGCCTGGTGATCGAGGCCATCTTGGAAGACCTGCAAGTGAAGCAGGACCTGTTCAAGCAACTCGAGGATATCGCCGGACCCGAGGCGGTGCTGGCCACCAACACCAGCTCGCTGTCCGTCACCGCCATCGGAGGAGCCTTGTCCAGGCCCGGTCGCCTTCTGGGCCTCCATTTCTTCAACCCCGCCCCTCTGCTGCCACTGGTGGAGGTGGTGCCCGGCCTGGCTACGGAACATGGTCTGGCCTCACAGTTGACCTCCCTGATGAAGGCCTGGGGCAAGGTGCCGGTGATCGCCAAGGACACCCCCGGCTTCATCGTGAACCGCGTGGCGCGGCCGTTCTACGGCGAGGCGCTGCGCATCCTGGAGGAGGGCCTGGCGGACGCCGCCACCATCGACCATGCCATGCGCGCGGTGGGCGGCTTCCGGATGGGTCCGTTCGAACTGATGGACCTGATCGGCAACGACGTGAACTTCGCCGTGACCCGCACCGTGTTCGAGGCCTTCTTCTTCGACCCCCGGTACCGCCCCAGCTTCACCCAGCAGCGGCTGGTGGAGGCAGGATGGCTCGGGCGGAAGAGCGGCCGGGGGTACTACGACCACGCGGAGGGCGCCGAACGGCCCGCCCCCACCGACGACGTGATCCTGCAGGAACAGGTCTGTTGGCGCATCCTGGTGATGCTGATCAACGAAGCGGTGGACGCCCTGTACCTGGGCGTCGCCGAGCGGGACGACCTGGAGCTGGCCATGACCAAGGGGGTGAACTACCCCAAGGGACTGCTTGGCTGGGCCGACGAGAAAGGCCTGCCCCACTGCCTGGAGACCCTGGAGCGCCTGCAGACCGAATATGGGGAGGACCGCTACCGCCCTTCGCCCCTGCTCCGACGCATGGTGCGGGAAGGACGCACCTTCTTCTGAACCAGAGAGGACCCGGCTCCCTGGGATCGTGTTGACATTTCGAACCATCTATTTTCCATGGAGAATATATTTATCTACCTTTGACCGCACATAGCTAACCAGCGTAATCACCATGAAGATCACATCCATTTCCTCCGTGGCCATGGCCGCCCTTCTCCTTGCAGCTTGTGGCGGCGGGGCCGAGCCTGATGCCTCGACCACCCCGGAGACCCCGGAAACCGGCAACGCGACCGAAGATCAGTCCTACTACTCCTTGGACACCGACCAAAGCCGGGTGCATTGGAAGGGCGTGATGCTGGGTGTCAAGGAGCACTCCGGCGACCTGAAGTTCAAGCCGGGCAGCTACGTGGCCCTGTCCGATGGCCGCATCGTGGGTGGTGAACTGATCGTGGACATGAGCACCATGACCGCCACCGACGACTGGACCTACACGGAGGACTACAGCCGCGAGAAGCTGGTCGGTCACCTTTCGTCCCCGGATTTCTTCGACGTTGCCAACCACGGCGAGGCCAGGTTGGTACTGGGCACGCAGAAAGGGAACGAGGTGTCCGGAGAGCTTACCGTTCGTGGAAAGACCAATAGCGAGTCGGTGACCGAACTGGAGATCCGTGCAGATGACAACGCCATGAAAGGTGTGGCCAAACTGGTCTTCGATCGTCAGAACTACGATGTGACCTGGAGCACGGGTGCACAGGACATGGTCCTTTCCGATGACATTGAGCTCACCGCAGAGATCAAGGCATACAAGAAGTGAACCCGTCGGGTCCAATGATCGGAAGGGCGGCTCAGGCCGCCCTTCTTCGTTTCATCCCTTGAGGGAGAACAGGTAGTCGTTCATGGGTCGCATGGCGTCGAAGCGCTCCATGAACAGCTCGGCCAGTTGGGGGGAGGTCACCTTGCCGGCAGGCAGCTGGCTGAAGTAGTAGAACTGCTTGTTGAACAACAGCGGCTCCCCCTCCGCAGCGGCCTTGAACTCCTTGGGCAGCACCTTGTTCCGCTCCCCACGCACCCCGCCGAACATCTCCTTGAACCGCTCGCCTTCGTACAGCTTCCGGAACGCCTTCGGGTCCTTCGCGATCTTGCTGCGCACCTGGTACAAGGCGTCCTTGTCCGGCATGTAGTGACCGCCATAGGCCCGCAGGTGCTCGGGCCCCAGTTCGAGGTACATGCCGGGCAGGCCCATGCCCTTCCGCCCACCGGCGGTGATCAGCGCGGAACTGTTCAGCTTGTAGGGGGTCTTGTCGTTGCTGAAACGCACGTCGCGGTGGATCCGGAAGATCGCCTCCTTCGGAGTGATGCGGTACTGCTTGTCCAGCTTCCCCATCCGGTCGATGAGCTCCTGTACGAAGGCCTCGAAGGGCTTTTTCACCGAGGTCTCGTAGCGCTTCTTGTTCGCA
>JAGQVR010000337.1 GCA_020437875.1 Flavobacteriales bacterium | reverse complement strand
CATGATCAAGCCCAATTCCCGGCCGGTCTGCCCACGCGCGCTCGTGTTCTCATTCGCGCGTCGGATCAGGTAGGGCAGCACCTCGCGCACCGGCCCGTAAGGCACGTACTTGGCCACGTTGTAGCCCGCCGCCGCCATGTTGAAGCTGATGTTGTCGCTCATGCCCAACAGCTGCGCGTACCACACCCGCTTGTCATCATGCGGAAGTCCTTTCTCCTGCATCAAGCGCGCCATCAATAGGGTGCTCTGCTCGTTGTGCGTGCCCACGCATACGGCGATGCGGTCCAAGTGCTCCGCGCAATAGCGCAGGGCATCATCGTAGTCGCGGTCAACGGCGGCCTTGTCCACGTGGATGGGTGAGGGATAGCCCCTGTCCTCGGCGCGATCGCGTTCCTTCTCCATGTAGGCGCCACGCACCAGCTTCACGCCGAGGTGGTAGCCGCCCGCGACCGCCTTCGCATGGCTCGCCTTCACGAAGGCCAGGCGGTCGTGCCGGTACAATTGCACCGTGTTGAAGACGATGGCCCGCTCGGTGTTGTAGCGCGCCATCATCGCATCGGCCATCTCGTCTATCGCCACCTGCATCCAGCTCTCCTCCGCATCGATCAGCACGGGTACCCCGGCGTTCGCGGCGGCCGCACAGATCCGTTCCAGCCTTGCCTGTACCAAGGTCCATTCCCGTTGGTCCTCCGCATCGAGCGTCTTGCCTTCGCTCACATCGGTGAGCAATTGCACCGGCGAGATACCGCTCGGTTTGAAGACGCAGAAGGGGATGTCGGTCCGCTGGCGTGCCGCTTCGATCGTTCGCAGGATCTCGTCGGTGGTATGGTCCAGCGCATCATCGTCCTCCTGACCTTCCACACTGTGGTCCAGGATGGTGCCCACGCCGCTTCGGGCCAGCCGTTCCGCCGTCTTCATGCTCTCGGCGATGGTCTCGCCCCCGCAGAACTGCTTGAAGATGGTGGCCTTGATCAGCCCCTTCACCGGCAGGTGCAGCCACAGGGCCGCCTTGCTCACGTTGCTGCCGATGGCGGTGAGCGTGGGGTTCCCGATGATGCGGAAGAGCCATTGGGCCTGCCACAGGTCACGGTCGCTCATGGCGGCGAAGGCGGTCCGGGTGTCGCCCAGGTCGGGTCGGCGTTCGCTTGGCACGGAAGGGGGGGCTTGCACGGTCGGGTGGAACCTTCTTCCTTTGGTAAGCGGCGAAGGCCGCCAAAAGTAGCAATGGCCACAGCCCCGCAGGAGGTGACGGAGATCAGTGCCGGGGGGCACCCGGTCGTGCTTGGCCGCGATGCCTTGCGGGTCCTGGACCGCCGGCTGGGTGTGGAGGACCATAGTGCGGCCTTCATCCTGGGCGACGAGAATACCCTGCGCCATTGCCTGCCCGAACTGCTGGCCCAGGTGCCCCGTCTTCGCGATGCCCGGACCTTGGTCATTCCACCCGGCGAACGCTCCAAGGACATCGCCATTAGTGGCGAGATCTGGAGGCACCTGGCCGCGGAAGCCGCGGACCGCGAGGCCCTGCTCGTGTGCCTGGGTGGCGGCGTGGTCACGGACCTGGGTGGTTTCGTGGCCGCCACCTTCAAACGGGGGATCCGCTGCATCCATGTGCCGACCTCCCTCATGGGCATGGTGGATGCCGCCATCGGGGGTAAGACCGGGATCGACCTCGGCGGGGTGAAGAACCTCGTGGGTGCTTTCCACGACCCGCTGGCCGTGTACATCCATCTGCCCTTCCTCAAGAGCCTCGGTAAGCGCGAACTGTTGAACGGTCTTGCCGAGATGTTGAAGCACGGCCTGGTCTGGGATGCCGCCCTCTGGGAGGCCATCGGCAAGGCACCGCTGCACGACATCAACGCGTTGACCCCCTTGGTGGAACGTTCGGCGGCGATCAAGGCCGAGGTGGTGAAGGCGGATCCGCGTGAAACGGGGCTGCGGCGTGTGCTGAACTTCGGACATACCATCGGGCATGGGATCGAGGCCCATTCGTGGGAAAGCCCGCAGCGCGCCCTGTTGCATGGCGAGGCCGTGGCCATCGGCATGATCTGCGAAGCCTGGCTCAGCTGGCGCCTGGACCTGCTCGAACGGGAGGCTTATGACCGGATCGCCGATCAATTGTTGGCGCTGTACAAGCCGTACCAGTTCGATAGCGCGGACAATCACCGCCTGATCGAGCTGATGCGGAACGACAAGAAGAACAGCGCCGGACGCTTCCGCTTCACCCTGCTTACCGCCATCGGCAAGGCCCGGACCGATGTCAACGTGACCGCCGCCCAGGTGCAGGAGGCCCTGGAGCACTACCGGCTGCTGGTACGGGGGTAGTCCATGGTCGTTTGTTCACAGGCGTTCGTCCTCGGCACCGTCCATCATCGATACACGTAGGATCTTCGCCGCATGTCCGCGTTGACCATCGAACGGCCAGAGGGCCCCTTGCGCGCCACCATCGACCTGCCCCGGTCCAAGAGCGTGAGCAACCGCGCCTTGTTCATCGCTTCCCTGTTGGGCGACCTTTCCTTGATCACCGGACTGAGCGATGGGGACGATACCCGGGTGATGCATGAACTCCTACGCGACCGACCACATACCATGGATTGCGGTGCTGGTGGCACCACCTTCCGTTTCCTGTTGGCCTGGGCCAGCGTGCAGGAAGGGGAGGAGCATGTGATCAGTGGCATCCCGCGCCTACTGCAGCGTCCGCATGGCGATCTGGTGGAGGCGTTGCGCACCTTAGGCGCGGACATCGAACCAGTGGCCACCGGCTATCGCGTCCGGGGCAGGCGCCTCACCGGTAGGAAGGTGCACTTCGATTCGCCCATCAGCAGTCAGTAC
>JAGQVR010000336.1 GCA_020437875.1 Flavobacteriales bacterium | reverse complement strand
GGTTGCGACCCAGGCCATCGTGATCCAGGCCGGAGCCCACCACGAAGGCGTTCGGGATGCTCACCGCCACGTGCTCGATGGCGATGTCCTGCTTGTACGCGTCCGGTTTGAAGAGCAGGGTGGCGACGCTCACGCTGGCCGGGTGATGGTCGGCGAGGGCATCGAGGATGTGCTTCACGGTGTTGCCGGTGTCCACGATGTCCTCCACCACCACCACATGGCGGCCTTCAATGCGTTCGTTGAGGCCGATGAGGTCGGTGACGCGGCCGGTGCTGCTGGTGCCCAGGTAGCTGGCCACCTTCACGAAGGTGATCTCGCACTCGATGTCGAGGCGTTTCATCAGCTCGGCGGCGAAGAAGAAGGCCCCGTTGAGCACACCGATGAAGAGCGGCCGCTTGCCCTGGTACTTGGTCTTCAGTTCACCCGCCAGGCGGTCCACCGCCGTGTTCACCTCGGCTTCGGAGAGGTAGGGTTCGAATTCCAGGTCGTGCAGTTTGACGCGGCTCATCCGGGATCGGTCAGGGGCAGAGGGCGCGAAGGTAATGATCGGGGATGGGAGGCGTCGATCCCATGATGCGAGCGCAGGGGTCGAAGAACCCGTTAGCAAGATGAATCGGTCTTGTTCACACGGAGCCCAGCACATCGCTACCTTGCTGTTCGATGGCATCCAGGTGGGTACGACCAAAGTAGAAGTGGTCCGCTAGAAATGTCCCAGAATTGGCCTATCGGTTTCGCGCTGCTGTTTGCTTGCTTGTGTGGGCAGGCAGCAGCACAAACCTTCAACCTTCGCTACGACCCCTTTGCGAATGGCCGCTCAGAAACTGCTTTCGGTGTTGAGTGCGCACCAGATGGCGGCTTCTTCCTAATGGCAAATGGTGATTGGGAGGAAAATGGCCTTCTATTCAGTTCTGTCGTCCATTCCGTCCGACTAGACGCGTTCGGTAACGAACTTGGCGCATACATCACACACCCGCCCGATCGTGCATCCTACGTCGGTTGGAGCAATACAGGTGGACAACTCGCGGATGGCAGCGGGCTCTACTCTGCCGGATCCACCAAGGACACGATGGGCTTCAACAGACCATGCTTGATCGAATGGAGCGTAGAGGGACAGCCTACAGAAATTCATGAGATCGCTTTTCCAACCTCAGCTATCGGTCGCCAAGCCAAGCAAACACCCGATGGTGGATTTGTGATCTGTGGTGAAGCGGTCATGGACGGCATTCAGGGCGATGCCTTCCTGATCAAGACAGATGGTGAAGGGAATGAAGAATGGACAAGAACGTATGGGGCGACCAACTCCTACGACTATTGTGTTTCGGTGGACTTCGCCCCTGGTGGAGGCTACTATTTGGGCGGCCAACGCGGTAGTGGCCCGTCCAGCATAGATCAATGGGTTGTACGTACCGATGAGAACGGGGACGAGATCTGGTCCAACAACTATGGCACGCCGGGGGGCGGAGATGGGTTGGCGCAGGTCACCGCCATGCAGAATGGCGATTGCGTTTTTGCCAGTTCATGGCAAACCGGCTCTCAATTCCAGCAACAAGGTTGCATAGTACGCTTGGATCCCGATGGAGGTGTCCTGTGGTCTCAACGCTATGGACCCGTGGCCAACGCGGTCTTACACACCGTTCAGGAATTATCACCTTCCAATGACCTCATTGTCTGTGGAGCCTATGGTATGGTCGGCAACCAATACTTCGGCGCCCTTCTACGCACCACCAGCACTGGCGACAGCCTCTGGATGCGCTTCTACCAATACCACGACAGCTTGGTGAGCAATGGCCGAGGCCTCTTCCGCGATGTGGTGCCCACACCCGATGGCGGTTTCATCGTCTGCGGCACCGCCCTGCCCGTTTCCCACGCCGATACATTGCTCTACACCCAGGATGTCTGGGTGGTGAAGACCGACAGCATGGGCTGTTTGGAACCCGGTTGCCACCTGATCACCGGCATGGAAAGCCAGATCACCAACTTGAAGGATGTGCTGCGCGTATGGCCCAACCCGGTTGCGCAAGGAGGAAGCGTACAGCTGAGCATCGACCTGCCTGCGAACTTCGAACCGCAAGGTGCCTTGCGCCTCAGCGTGGTAAGCAGCGATGGCCGCTTGGTGCAGGAGCAGCGGCTTCCATCCCTTACCTCCCCTACCTCCATCTCCGCATTGGAAGCTGGCCTCTACCACCTCCACCTCAGCGACGACACGCGCTGGATCAGTGGTACACGGCTGGTCGTTCAGTAGAGGCTATCTCCAATAACGCCCTTCGGGCTCCGCGAGGGTCCTATGCGACCATGCTTTGTTGTGGAAAGCCTCACAGAGCTCCCAGCTATGCTCGGTTTCCACGCCTTGCCTGATCGCAAAGTACCTCTCGCTCGCGTCCAAAAGCATTGTTGAGATAGCCTCTTGCCTCGCTCACAAAGGCTCCGGGATCAACACCAGGGTCGGTCGTGTATGGGACCGGAACCACTACTTTCGGTGCGATGCGTCGTTCCCTCTTCGCGCTCCCTCTATTCCTCGCCGCACATGCCTTCGCGGGTGGCGAGCTGTTGCCCGCAGGTGCTCGCTTCGCTGGCATGGGCTACACGGGCCTCACCACACCCGATCTGTGGAGCATCCGCCTGAACCCCGCCGGCCTCGCCGGATTGGACCGCCCCATGGCCGGGGCCTTCTACCAGAGCCATTGGCTCAGCGCCGATCTGGCCCAGCAAGGTCTGGCCGTGGCCGTACCCTTGGGCAAAGGCACCTTCGGTCTTTCCGGTGATCGTTTCGGCTATTCGCTCTACAACGAGACCAAGGTGACCGCCGGTTATGCCATGCGTTTCGGCGAGG
>JAGQVR010000335.1 GCA_020437875.1 Flavobacteriales bacterium | reverse complement strand
AGTTCGAGGAGCTGTTGCTCAACATCTTCACCCGGCCGCACCACCGGGCCCTGGCGGACTACCTCGCCAGCCTGAACGACAGCCGCAGCACCGACCTGCAGCACATCATGGAGGCCAACTACGCGTTCAACCTGAAGTTGGAGGAATACGCGGAGCTCTGCGGGCTCAGCCTCAGTTCCTTCAAGCGCGCGTTCAGTACGGTGTACGACATGGCGCCGGGCAAGTGGCTCAGCGAGAAGCGACTGGACCGCGCCGCCCGCCTGCTGCAGGTCACCGACAAGCACGTGAACGAGGTGGCCTACGACGTGGGCTTCGAGGAGCCAAGCAGCTTCATCCGCGCCTTCAAGCAGCGCTTCGGTACCACGCCGCTGCGCTACCGCACCTCTCCTGTGTAGTGCGGGTTTCCGGGGCTTGACCCGATTCGTCGATCTTCTGGTCTTTTGCGCCTATCCGCAGGGGGTGGGATGCGGGCACTTTTGCCCCAGTCAAACGAACCAAACACCCCAAGACCAATGGAAACGCAGACCAAGACCATGAACGGATTCGACCTGGAGGCCATGCACAACACCGTGGGCGCCATCCAACAGAACAGCGCCATCGCCGCCTTCCAGCTGCGCGCCGAGAACCGCTGGATCACCGGTGGCCAGAACCACAGCACGGTACAAGGCTTCTATGGCGCCTGCCAGGAGGATACCACCCGCGAGGTGCCCTTCGAATTCACCTGCGATGAGCCCTATGTGTTGCTCGGCCACAACAAGGGCGCCAACCCCGGCGAAGTGCTCCTCTACGGCCTGCTGGCCTGCATGACCACCACCATGGTGCTGCTGGCCGCCGCCCAGGGCATTGAAGTGGAAGGCGTCTCCAGCCGCATCGAAGGCGATGTGGACCTGCGCGGCTTCCTGGGCCTGGACCCCGAAGTGCCCAAGGAGTTCAGCCAGCTGCGGATCGTCTTCGACATCCCCGGTGCCACGGCGGAACAGAAGGCCATGCTCATCGGCCTGGCGCAACGGTCCCCCGTGTTCAACACCATCACCCGGCCGGTGGACGTGCAGGTGAGCGCCGCTTGATCACGGACCGTTTCAGGGAAGGGCCGCTCCATACGGGGCGGCTTTTCCTATTCAACGTGTTTCAGATATCGATATACGCCTTCTTCCCTCCAATAGCGATCACCATTCGAACCAAGGCGTTGAAGGATCAACGTGTCCCCGTGGAGGCTCCAGTTGAAGGCATAGCTTGTATCCTGCGTGTTGAAATGCAAGGCATCCATGTCTTGCTCGTAAGGATGCAATGTGCCGAAGTAGTCATGGAAACTGAACGTACGCCATTCGGGGTGCCCACTGAGTTCGCCGGTTGCTGAGATCTCGAATGAATGGCCTTTGCCCAAAGGAGTGTAAACACCTTGGAACAAGTGGCGCAAGAGAAAGGCATGATAGTTCTCTTGGAATCCGAACCGACGATTAATGCCTTCGGTGAGGACGGACTCCGCTTTGGTGAGCCTGCGGTAGTGACACGTCCCTTGTAGCTCAGGCTGGCTTGGGACATGCCAGTTCACCACCAACTGGTCCAGGTCAGCGTCATGGATAAAGGACAGGGTTCCATAGGCTTCGGTCTCCATCAATAACGGTGCTTGATCGGAACGGGCGACCGACCGATGGTGAAGCAGTGAACCATGTAGTTCGACCGAATCCTGACCGACCCTAAGCAGCAATGCGGACCAGACCGGACGCGAACTGCGATACGAACCGATCCGCTTGGTTGTCAAGATGCTGTCATGGAACTCCACAAGGATCCAATCACCGATCGGATCGCTCACGTGCTCGGATCGCGTCTTGTCTGCGGTTTCCTGCTTCATCCGAACGCCTTCGGCCCCAGATCGCTCCGGTGCGTTGCATGAAGCCATGAGGATCATGGCGGATAGTAATGCACGAGTCCACATGTCTGAGAAATGCTTTAGCTCTGGGAAGTAACGGAAGAGGATAAGAGTACTATTAGCGCTAGCTCTGAAACTGCTCTTTCGTCGCAGAATGAGAGCTTCTGATCCATCCGGTTGACAGCCTACATGAGGCACGTTGCCATGTGATGTTGCACAAGACGAAGTGAAAGGAGGCTTGTGCGTACCAGTCGGAGGTCCCTCCCTGAGCTTTTCGGACCATTCGTTGGACGTTCCTGCACGCTCCGGGGAGGGCCATCTCGGGTCCTTTGCAGCACCAACGAAACACCACCATGAACGCCCATTTTCCCCTCGACCGCCGCACGATCGGCCTGCAGCGCCTGACGGCTTTCCTGGACCTGCCCCTGGCCCGTACCCGGGGTACCCGGACCATCGGGTTCGAAGCCCTGACCTACCGCCTGATGCTGAAAGCCATGACGCTGCCCAGGCAGGCTACGGCGAGAGACCTCCAGCCCATCCTGGAACAGGCCGCGGCCATCCCCGCCCGCGCCTGGGACTTCCTCGCGGACACCCCGGAAGGCAAGCAGGTGTTCGTGGACAACGAATACCTGAAGGTGCTGCTGATCCGTTGGGAGCCGGGCGCCATCAGCTCCCGCCACTACCACCCCAAAGGCGGTGGACTGATCACCGTGCTACAGGGTGCGGTGCAGGAGCAGCGCTTCCTGAACGAGACCATCGATGCACCCTACGAGACCAAGGTGCTGGAGCGCCGGGGCATCAGCTACATCGATGATAGCCTGGGCATGCACACGGTGGGTGTAGCTGCCGGTGAGCCTGCTGTCACGTTGCACGCCTACCTGAAGTATCGCTAGGAGCGCGTATGAGCGCTTCTCCTCGGGCCTTGCCTCAGCGCACCACCGTGATCGTACCGCGCAGGTCGT
>JAGQVR010000334.1:984-2845 GCA_020437875.1 Flavobacteriales bacterium | reverse complement strand
TGGGCCATACGAAGGGCAGCATGGCCAGCACGAAGGCAGAGGTGCCCAGTACCATGAGGCCGATGTTGGGGTGCCATTTCCGGGTGACCAGGCTGAGCGCGATCACCGCGAGGGCATAGAGGTAGAGCAGGCCGGTGGTCTTCCGGTGCCCCAGGCCGAGGTCCATCAGCCGGTGGTGGATGTGGTTGCGGTCCGCGGAGAAGGGGGAGATGCCGCGCGACATGCGATACACGAAGATGCGCAGCGTGTCCACCAAGGGGTAGGCGATCACCGCCATGGCGAAGATGGGAGTGGGTATCTGTTTCAGGTAGGTGGGCAGTCGCGAGGTGTCGTGGTCCACCACCTTCATGGCCAGGACGGAGAGGATGGCGCCGATGATGAGCGAGCCACTGTCGCCCATGAAGATGCGGGCCGGATGCCAGTTGAAGAAGAGGAAGCCCACCAAGGCACCGGCCAGCACGAAGGCCAGGAGGGAGAGGGCGATATCACCCGCCAGGTAGAGCCACATGCCGTAGGTGAGCGAGGCGATAAGGCCGATGCCCCCCGCCAGCCCATCCACACCATCGATCAGGTTGAACGCGTTCACCAGCACCACGTACACGAAGAAGGAGAGCGCGATGCTCACGTATTCAGGCAGTTCGTAGATGCCGAAGAGCCCGTGCATGTCGCTGATCCGGATGTCCGCCATCATCACGATGATGTAACCCACCACCATGTGTCCCACGAGCTTCTTCACGGGTGAGAAGCCGATGATGTCGTCCTTCACACCGATGAAGAAGAGCAGCACCATGGCGGCGATCACGAACTTGAAGTCCTTGTACGCATCGCCCATGGCGTAGTACATCATCATGTGCTCGCGCGGGTCGTCATCCAGCGCGGCGGCCTTGGGGAACCAGAGCGCGTAGCTGAAGATGATGGCGGCGAAGATGATGATGCCCCCGATGGTCGGTACGCTGCGGTGGTGCACCTTGCGCTCTTCCGAAGGCTCGTCAACGAGATGCTTCATGCGCGCCACCTTGATCAACGACGGCATGGTGAAGAGCACCACGAAGAAGGCCGTGATGCCGCCGAGCAGGAGGATGTAACCGTGTTCCTTCACGTGAGAGCGGCCGTCAAATGTCGTAATAGCGGTTGAAGATGGCTGTACGGAAGCCGAAGTAGATGAAGCTGCTCTGTGCCTCGTCCAGCGCATTGGTCAGGCCACGGCGCTGGAATCCGATGTAGGCGCGCAGGTTCGTCTGCGGATTGAACAGGTAGTTGGCGTTCATGTCCAGGTGTATGAGGTCGCGGACCACGGGCTCCAGCGTCCCCGGCGTCGGGGTGTCCGGCAGACCAAGGCTGCCACCCACGTTCTCATCATCAGAGGGGTTGCGGTGGTAGGTGGCCGCCACGGCCTTCACCTGTCCACCGAACCGTCCGAACTGCAGGTCGGCCATCCCGACCAGCTCCTTGAAGTAGGTGCCCATCGGGTGCGCGAGCGGCAGCCCGGCATGCTCGTAGGCGAGCTTGGTGGGGTCGTGCGCGTACATGAAGGGCGTGGCGCTGTTGTATTCCACCTGCAGGTCCAGACCGCGCACCAGCACGTCGAACCAACGCACGCCAGCCTGGTAGGCGTAGCGGTCGCCGCCCGCATCGTCCACGGCGAACTGGCCGTAGGCGTATCCCTTGTCGGTGAGCTTCACGCGCAGGTCCACACCGGCCACGCTCTTCTCCAGACCATTGAAGCCGCGTACCAAGGTGTTCACCCCGATGATCGGATTCAGCTCCAGGGCATCGAAGGGCTTCACGCCGGTGCTGTCGATGTCCTCGAACAGGGTGCTCTCGAACAAGGCGAGCTGCACCCGGCCGAGGTCCACGCTCA
>JAGQVR010000334.1:0-975 GCA_020437875.1 Flavobacteriales bacterium | reverse complement strand
TCACGCCGGTGCTGTCGATGTCCTCGAACAGGGTGCTCTCGAACAAGGCGAGCTGCACCCGGCCGAGGTCCACGCTCAGGTGGTTGAAGCGGCCGCGCCGCCAGTAGAACAGCGACTCACTGGACTGGCCGGTCGGCAGGCGGTCCAGGGTGTTCACCCCGCTCTCCAATTTGCTGAGCCAGGTGCTGTACTGCACCCGCTTGTTGGTGGTGAGCGCACTGAGCTTGAAGTAAGGTGCGTTCACCGCATGGTCGCTGAGCAGCACCGATCGATAGCCGTGTCCGACGAAGTGCTTGCCGTGCCCGAACTGGAGGTTCAGCCAGGACAGCGGTGTGTACGACACGTTGCCCTGCGACCAACCGTAGTCCAGAACACGCTGCCGGACGATCTTCACGCGGCCCTGGCCGGAGATGGTGCCGATGTCACGTGCGGACGAGAAGATGTATTGCGGGGCGATGGACTGGTGTTCCTGGACGAAGGTCTGGAAGGAGATCTTGGAGCCGAGATCCCCGGTGAACCAGGCGCCACGCACGTTGGCGAAGTAGCGGTTGGTGTCCGCGTAGGCGGTGCGGTCGGCGAATTCGTAGCCGTACTCGAGTTGGAAGAGCAGGTCGGCGGTGAGCTTGAAGTCCTCGCCCTTCACCTCCAGCAGGTGGTCCCGGAAGATGCGCTCCGTGATCCAGTAGTAGTACTTGGCGGAATCCACCTGGTGGCCCAGCGCGTCGGTGAGGTCCACCCGGCTTTGGATCACAGGCTTCAGGCCGGTATGCGTTCGCGCGCTGAGGCTGGCCGCATTGCGTTCCACGCCGCGGTAGAAGTCGCGTTGGAGCGGGACGTCGTTCTGTTGGCCCAGGGCGCACATGGTCGTCCCCGCCAGCGTACACAGCACCACCAACCTGCCGGAGAAGGGCCACATGACCCGCCGAAGGTAGGCGACCGCCGCCTCTCAGCACGAACGCCCGACCAGTGGCCGGG
>JAGQVR010000333.1 GCA_020437875.1 Flavobacteriales bacterium | reverse complement strand
CCAGTTGTTCCAATTCCGCGTCGGTGAGCCTGCGTTTCTCGATCACCCGGCCCTCCTCATCCCGGCGCACCACCTTGTTGTTGCGGATCTCTCCCTGGATCCGCGGCCCCTTGGTCGCTTCACGCTTCCGGAGCAGTTCGGCCGTACGTTCATCGTTGATCCACTCCACGGCCAGGTAGAAGGGCCCGCGAAGCCGGATGTCCCTGGCCGAAAGGTCTAGCGATGCAACACCCTTGTCGATCCCCGAACGGAGGATCATGTCCTCATGGACCAGGTCCTCAGCCGGGTATCCCGTTACCGGATCAACGCCGAGGAAGCGGAAACGAAGTAGGAAGGTATCCAGCTCATTCTCCAGGATGGTGACACTGGCCTTGATCACCTCGAACGATCCTTCCGGAGGTTCGATCAGCAGGGCCATGGCAGCTCCACCCTGTACGCTTTGGATCGAGGTGCCCCCGGGGGCAATGCCCTTATGCGTTCCAAGCGTCTCGCTGCGCATGGCCTGGGGGTGCACTTCGAGCATGGGCAGCTCGTACACCTTCCTGGGTAGGGTCACCTGCATCTGCGCCAAGTTCATGACATCCGTTGGGGCCAGGGTGATCGTTTTGTGACCAATGGCGGAGAATGTGATGCTGTCGCCGGAATGGCCCTTCGGCAGGTCCAGGTGGAAGCGTCCGTGCTCGTCGGATACGCAGCCGATGCGCGTGGACCGCACCCCGATGTTCACGAACGGGATCGGAGCTCCCGTGTGGTCGATGACCCGTCCATCGATGGTGGCGGTCTGTGCGTGGGCCTGCCCCATCGCAGGCATCACGAGGAAAAGGAATGGTCTCAAGGTGTTCCACATGCCGTCGGCCGTCTCAAGTATCAGGACCAAGTTAGGGGTCAATTCCTATATCGTATACGATATACTATCATTGTAGCATGATCGAGAAAGTGAACCTGCGCGACCAGGTGTTGCATTATCTGCAGCAGGAATTGGTCCATGGGCGCATCCGGCACGGTGATCGCTTGTCCCTGGCATCCATGGAGCGGGTGCTGCAGGTGAGCGTGACACCCGTGAGGGAGGCGTTGACCCAGCTGGAACGAACGGGGGTGGTGCTGGCCATACCCAATCGCGGGTTCTTCCTGGCGCCGAACACGGTGGAGGATGCCCGGGAGATCTATCCGGTGATCGCCAATCTGGAGGTGATGGCCGTGGAAGGCTCCACGTTCACCGCAGCCGACATTCGTAGGCTCCGAGGCCTCCGAACGGCCTTCAAGCGGGCCAAGGACCCTGCCGCCGCCGTGCGGGCTGATCAGAACCTCCACGATGCCTTGATCGGCAACTTCGAGAACACCTGTGCCAAACGATTGATCGCGGACCTGAAGCTCAGGGTGTTCTCCTACGAGCTGCAGTACATGGTGGACGGGCACAAGACCTCCACCTCCGACAAGGCCCATGGAGAGATCATCGACCACCTGGCAGCTGGTGAAAGGCGCAAAGCGGCGAACAGGTTGAAGGCCCACTGGAAGGAGAGCCTGGAACTGACGGTGAAGATGTTGTCCGAGCCGAGGAAGTCCACCAGTCAATGATGCGCAGGGTATTGCTCATTCTTGGCTGTGCGGTCCTGTCCTCCAGTGCTGCGCAGGGGCAACTTGACCGGCACCGGATGGAGCAGGTGGTGGACTCGATCATCGGATCGTATCTCGTTGCGGAGGATTACCTGACCGGTGGTGTGGTGGCACTGGTCTACCCCGATGGCAGCAGCTACCTGAAAGGCTATGGACTCGCGGACATAGCGGGTCGCCGACCGTTCGATCCCAAGGAGACGGTGGTGGAGGTGGCCTCCGTTTCCAAGTTGATCACCACCACGGCCTTCCTATCCCTTTGGGAGGAGGGCCTGGTATCCCTGAAGGACACGGTGGGGCGGTTGCTTCCCGGCGTTGACCTGAACTACGATCCGGCACGACCCGTCCTGGTGGAACATCTGCTGACGCATACGAGCGGATTGGATGACCGGATGACCTATATGGAAAGCAGCACCAAGGAAGGGATGGTGCCTTTGCAGGAGTTCGATCGGAAGTATCTGCCTGCCGTGGTCTGGGAGCCTGGTCGGTTCTTCAACTACTCAAATTATGGGATGAACCTGCTCGCGGAGGTCGTGCAACAGGTCAGCCGCCGGGCTTTTGCTGACGTGGTGCGTGATCGGCTCCTGATCCCCTTGGACATGGACCGTTCAGGCATCGGCTACCCGCCGGACCTGATGCCGGACCTGATGCACCGGTATCATCTGAAGGCGGACGACAACGACAGCATCTTCACCGAGGACCAGGGTGTGAAATGGACCAACATCCCGGGTGCCAATGGATTCAAGACCACGGCCGGGGACATGGCGCGCTTCATTCGCATGTATCTGGACAGCGGCCGATATCAAGGCCAGCGCATCCTAAGGCAGGAGACCGTCGTGGATGCCTGGAGGACCCACTTCAGCCCGGATACCGGACTCTACTATCAACAAGGTCTTGGCTGGCGGATCCTCCAGAAGCATGGAAAGCGCATTGTGTTCCATGACGGGGACGACCGGGGAACGGAGAGCAGCCTTGTGTTGTTCCCGGACAAGGGATTCGGCTATTTCACCGCGTTCAATGATCAAGTGGGCGCGTCAGCCAAACGCGCCATTCGGGATGCTTTGTGGGAGCTGGTGCACACGGATCAGGTCGTGCGGCCGAAACAGTTCGTTCACACCTCCGGCCTGGATCGCTTCACGGGCGTCTACCTCTACATGAACGATGGGCAGGCGTCATTCGAGAAGCTCACCGCGCTCCTCGGTGATGTGCGTTTGGAGGTGGTCCAATTGAATGACAGCACGTTGGG
>JAGQVR010000332.1 GCA_020437875.1 Flavobacteriales bacterium | reverse complement strand
GTGGTCTTGAAGCGCCCAACGATGAAATACGACACATCGAAGTCCAGCTTCGCGAGGGCCGCATCGATCAGGTCATAGGAGGTCAATACCCGCTTCTGGTTGACGATGTCGCTGTAGGACTGCACGTAGCCCAGGCTCTTGTACACCTGGTTCTGGTAGTCATACACCTCATTGTCCTTCAGCAGGATCTGGGTGGTGGCCCCGTAGATGTCCGGCAACTTGTAGCTGTACAGGTAGGACAGCACCCCCGAGAGGAGCAGGGCCACCACCACGAAATACCAGTTCTTGGACGCGATCCGGAGGAAATACCGGAGGTCCTTGGCATCAATGATACTCCCGCGCTGCTGGGGTTTGGTCGCTGCCATTCGCCTGTTCGACAACCCTTCTGCGGGTGATGAGGGGACGCACCCCGTCGTTTTTCCGGAAGGGTCGCAAATATAGCTCCCCCACCCTTGGCGCCGTGTTCGGGGTGCCGATGCGGATCGGGCTGGACAGGATGGGCACGAAATGGTAGGTTTGTCTATCTTTGACCGCTTTCGTTATCGCGCATGAAGAACTCGCTCCGCTACCTCCTCCTGACCACTGCCATGATCCTGCCGTTCGCCGGGGTCGTGATGGCGCAGGGTGTGGGCGGCCAACCCCCTTGCTGGCCGCCACCATGCATACCCATTGATGGTGGGGTAAGCCTTCTGATCGCTGCGGGCACCCTCCTGGGTGGCAAGAAAGCCCTGGACCTGCGCCGCAGCCACAAGCGTTCCGTTTGATGTCCAGGCCCTTCACCACGCGGGTGGTGATGGCCGACCCGGTATTACGTTTCCTGATCACCGGTGTGCTGCTCTACACCGGCTGGTACCTGGCCTACGAATTCCTGATCCACCCGAACGGCGCGCTGGACCTCGCCGTGATCGACGCCCTGGTCTGGCTGGCCGGTGGCATGCTACGCCTGGCGGGCTATGACCTGCTGCCCGATCCGGGATTCGACTCCAACCGCTACCTCGGCATCCAGGGGGGCAGCCACCTCTGGATCGGCGACCCCTGCAACGGCGTGAGCCTGTTCGCCGTCTTCCTCATCTTCCTGGTGGCCTATCCCGGTCCGTTGAAGCACAAGCTCTGGTTCGCGCCGCTGGGCATCCTGAGCATCCACCTGATCAATGCCATCCGCGTGGCGGTGCTCTGCGTCCTCGCTTCCATCGATTATGATTATTTCAACTTCAACCACGACTACACCTTCTATGTAGTGGTCTACGGTTGGGTCTTCCTTTTGTGGTACATCTGGGTGAAACGGTTCGCCCGGCCTGCGCCGCCCGCCACCCCATGAAGCGGTCCGCCGGCATCGCCCTGGTGCTCCTTCTGGCCGTCCTGCTCGGAGCGCTCCGGGAGTTCTTCTTCCTCAACCTCAACTACGCCATCGACCACCTGGCCAATCACCGGGCCTACTCGTTCGCGCATAGCTCCTTCCAGGCCGCGGTGCAAGGCATGACACTGCACGACCTGGTCCTTCTGAAATGGGTGGCCGCCGCCACCTTCATCCTGGCCATGTTCGGGCTCACCGTCCGCATGGCGCACCTGCTCTTCGGCGGTCACCGCTATCGCAGCTCCATCGCGCTCCTCACCGCTGGTATCGCCGGCCTCGCCCTGCTGCTCCACCTGGGCAGCGCTGTGCATCCGGCCCTGGACCTGGTCTCGGTGAAGCTGCTTCACCTCCTGCAATACCCGGGCATGCTCCTCTTCCTTTGGATGGCTTCCATGCTGCGCAAGCCAGCGAACCAAGGTTGATCGTGCCGGTTACCTTTGGCTCCCACCGATGGAACGCGACAACACGATATTCGACCTGATCGGCCAGGAGAAATGGCGACAGACCAAGGGACTTGAACTCATCGCCAGCGAGAACTACGTGAGCGAACAGGTCCTGGAAGCCATGGGTTCGATCCTCACCAACAAGTATGCGGAAGGCCTGCCCGGCAAACGTTACTATGGCGGGTGCGAGATCGTGGACCAGGTGGAGAACCTCGCCATCGATCGGGTGAAACGCCTGTTCGGCGCAGCCTGGGCCAATGTGCAGCCGCACAGCGGCGCGCAGGCGAACGCGGCCGTGATGCTCGGCTGCCTCAAACCAGGTGACACCATTCTTGGTTTCGACCTGAGCCATGGTGGACACCTGACGCATGGCAGTCCCGTGAACTTCAGCGGGAAACTCTACCGGGCCACCTTCTATGGCGTGCGGGAAGAGACAGGCCAGGTGCATCTTGAGGATGTCAGGGCCAAGGCCATCGCCGAGAAGCCAAAGCTGATCATCTGCGGGGCCAGCGCTTACAGCCGTGACTGGGACTTCGCCGGGTTCAGGGCCATCGCTGATGAGGTGGGTGCCCTGCTGCTGGCGGACATCAGTCATCCGGCGGGGCTCATCGCCGCCAAGTTGTTGAACGACCCCCTTCCCCATTGCCACGTGGTGACGACCACCACGCACAAGACCCTGCGCGGCCCGCGAGGCGGCTTGATCATGATGGGCAACGACTTCCCGAACCCCTTGGGGCTGAAAACCCCGAAGGGCGAGACCCGGATGATGAGCGCGATCCTCGACGGTGCGGTCTTCCCGGGCACGCAGGGCGGTCCGCTCGAACATGTGATCGCCGCCAAAGCGGTGGCCTTCGGTGAGGCGCTCACACCCGGATTCGCCACCTATGGCAGGCAGGTGATCGCCAACGCCCAGGTGATCGCCAACGGTCTGGTGGCCCTGGGCTACAAGGTGATCAGCGATGGCACGGACAACCACAGCATGCTCATCGACCTCCGGAACAAGGGTGTGACGGGCAAGGAAGCCGAGGCCGCACTGGGCGCGGTGGACATCACCGTGAACA
>JAGQVR010000331.1 GCA_020437875.1 Flavobacteriales bacterium | reverse complement strand
GTGGGCCAGTTGATGATCGAGAGCGGTCATCGCGAGCTGGCGGAACGCATCGATGCGGCCATGGAGACCAGCTACCTCGCCGAGATCATCGCCGATGAACGGTTCGCCGGACCGGTGAGCGCCTGGGCCGGCACGCACGGCTTCGAGGTGAATGAGCTGGCTTGGATCCAACCGGGCTACCCGCCACCCATCATCTGGGCTCCGCTCGGCGGCGGAACGGACGGTACCGTGGATGTGGTACTCCCTCTTTCCAACAACGACCTGCTCGTGGTCGGCTCGTACACCGAGGCGGGCGAGGTGGCCTGCCAGGGCGCGGCCCGGTGGAACGGTACGGCGTACACAGCGCTGGGCCAGCTCCCCGAAGGTGTCGTGCACTGCGCGGTGGAGCACGCGGGCGAACTCTACATCGGTGGATCGTTCAACAACGGACTGATCGACCTGTTGCATTGGACCGGCGAAGCCTGGGTCGGTGAGGCGGTGTTCGCCAGCAAGTGGGCTGAAGTGACCACGCTCCTCAGCCATGAAGGACAGCTATATGCCGCAGGCGGTGAGTCCGGGTTCGCGGGGGTTGACTACGGTGTGAAGGTGCTGCAGGAAGGCGACTGGCTGCCCCTGCCCGGCGTGTTGAATGGCCCGATCCATGCATTGGAATTCCATGAGAACTACCTCGTGGCCGGTGGTGCGTTCACAGGCGCCTTCCTCTCCACACAGAACGAGATCATGCACGTGGCCCGATACATGGACATCGGCTGGGTGCAGATCGCCGATGGCCTTGACGGCACGGTCCACGACCTCATGGTCCATGAGAATGCGCTCTACGCGACCGGTGACATGGTCTCGATGATCGGCACCTCCTTCGGGCTGGCCAGTATTGAGAACGACCTGGCCGAATGGACACAGCTGATGCCGAACATCACCAACTACATCTCGGTATCGCCGGTGGACGCACCGTCCGTGGCGCGCAGCATGGTGGTGCATCAGGACAGGATCTTCATTGCGGGAGACATCCATTCGTACACCGGGCTCACCTACGGTCGCGGGGTGGTCGCGTACAACGGAGCGCCGGATGATGTGGAACCCTTCTGCGACTTCCTCGGCCCTGCGAATGATATCACCTTGTTGAACGGAAGCCAGCTGGTGGTCGGTGGTTCTTCGGAGTTCTTCCACAACATCATCTCCACGGAACTGACCACCTCGATCGGTCCCGCGTCGGAGGAGTTGGAGCTGCGCTTCTACCCGAATCCGACGGTCGATCGCGTGAGCATCACCTTGCCGACGAGCTTGGGCGCCGCGAAGAACGTGCGTGTAACAGATGCATCCGGTCGACTGGTGGATGCCGACACACGACCCGGATCCGGCCTGATCGAAATGGATGTACGCGCCTTAGCAGCGGGTAACTACCAGGTGGAGGTGAATGACGGTTCACATACGGCGATAGGCCGCTTCATGAAACAGTGACCGTACCTCTCTCGGAATGGAACGCCCCGTCCTCCCCGGACGGGGCGTTCCGCTTCAAGGCAGGTGCAACAACTCCATCGGTAGCGGTGCGAACCAAGTCGCCTCTCGCATGTTCCTTTGCCGCGTGGAACGTTACCTCTATCTACTCCTCGACCTGGCCAGCGTGGCGTTCCCGCTGCTGGCGAGCTTCGAACCGCGGATCCGCTTCCGGACGAAATGGAACGGACTGTTCACCGGCATCGCCGTGATGATGCTCGTGTTCATTCCTTGGGATGCGGCCTTCACGTCGATGGGTGTATGGGGATTCAACCCACGCTACCTGATCGGTATCGACATCCTCGGCCTGCCCCTGGAAGAGTGGCTCTTCTTCGTGTGCATCCCATTCGCCTGCCTCTACCTCTACGAGGTGATGCGTTACGCTGCGCCCCGTGATCCACTCGAAACGAACGCTCGTCCATTGAGCATCGGCCTCATCGTCCTCCTGCTCATCACTGGACTCCTTCACCTGGATCGGCTGTACACGAGCATCACCTTCCTTGCGACGGCGGCATTCCTGGCCTACCATGTGTTCGTCGTGCGCAGCCCTTGGCTCGGGCACTTCTACCTGGGCTATGCGATCAGTTTGATCCCCTTCATCCTGGTGAACGGCATCCTTACCGGTTGGTTGCTACCCGAACCCGTGGTGTGGTACAAGGACGCGGAGAACCTCGGCATCCGGATCAACACCATCCCGATCGAGGACAGCATGTACATGTTGCTGATGCTGTTGATCGTGACGACGTTCCATGAGCGTGGTTCCAAACCGATGGTAGAGGGGAGGAAGTGATCGCCACGCGCCTCGTTCCCCGGCATTCGCGATGATCGAAGGTCGTTGGATGAGATATCAACCCCGGATCATCTCCCGACGCCACCGCACGAAACCGATCACCGCGAGCACGATGTACACCATCATGAGCACGGCGTAGCCCTCGAAGCCGATGAGGTGGTTGTACACCACACCCACCGCATCACCCACGAGGTAGTAAAGCCAGCTCTCGAGGATCTTGCGGCTCATGAGCCAGGTGGCCACGAGCGCCGATGCGGTGATGAAGGCCTCCATCAACAGGTGGTCGTGATCCGCTGTGAAACGGCGCATGAGCGCCACGAGCACCGCAGACCCTGCGATCATGACCACGATCCAGAGCGCATGACCCTTTCCGGACAAGCGGACCACCAGCAACGCGGCTTCATCGCGCCCCCAATGGATCCAGCCGTACACTCCCATGACCGCATAGAAGAAGTTGAGCGCCGCCATGAGCCAGGCGTGCTGGCCCGCATAGAGGTAGACCCCGATCGCCGAAGCCACGAAGCCCGTCAACCAACCGATGCGCTTCTCGCGACCGAGCAGGTAGGCGAAGGCGA
>JAGQVR010000330.1 GCA_020437875.1 Flavobacteriales bacterium | reverse complement strand
CAACGAGAAACGCAAGGCCATCAAGGGCGACAAGAACAACCTGAAGGCCATCATCAAGACGGACGAGGAGGCCAAGTACCGCAACATGATCGACATGGTCGATGAGATGGATATCAGTGGTATCGGTTCCTATGGCGTGCTGGACAAGCTGAAGCCCGAGGAACAGGCCTTGTTGGACGCCGAAAAAGCCAAGCTCTGAGCCATGGAATACCTGATCTTCATAGGGATCCTGCTCGCACTGTCCATCGCCATGGCCATGGACATGAGCTGGAACAACGTGCTCACCAACGCACGTAACGAAATGGTCTTCGCGGATCGTCACCGCGACTATGGCGCCTTCGTGTTGCGCCGTGACTACACCAAACGATTGCTCATGGCCGTGATCGGCTCGGTGCTCGTATTCGGCCTGGCCGTGGGCCTGCCCAAGATCATCGCAGCGCTCGGTGGGGAGGAGGAGGTCGTGGCGGCGAAGAAGATCGTGGACGTGAACCTCGACCTGTTCGAGGAGGAGAAGAAGGAGGAACCACCGCCCCCACCCGTGGAACCGCCGCCGCCGGTGAAGATCGAGAGCGTGCAGTTCACCCAGCTCGAGGCCGTGGACGAACCGGTGGAGGAACCCCCGCCCACGCAGGAGACCCTTACCGAAACGAACGCCGGCACCACCACCCAGGAAGGGGAGAAGATCGACGAACCGCCGCCCCCCGTTGAAGAGGCCGAGCCGCAGATCTTCACCATCGTGGAGGAGATGCCCTCCTTCCCCGGAGGCGAGACCGAGCTCTTCAAGTACCTCGGCAAGAACGTGAAATACCCGCCCATGGCGCAGGATGCGGGCATCACCGGTGTGGTGTACATGACCTTCGTGGTCGATGAGCACGGCAAGGTGAAGGACCCCAAGGTGCTGCGTGGCATCGGTGGCGGTTGCGATGAAGAGGCCATCCGCGTGGTGAAGGCCATGCCTGCCTGGGAGCCGGGCAAGCAACGCGGGAAACCGGTGCGGGTGCAGTACAACCTACCCATCCGCTTCACACTGAAGTGATCGAACAGAAGAGCGGCGGTAGCGCCGCTCTTCTTCCTTTCCCCCGTCATGTCCTTCGGTAGCGCATCCCGTTTGTTCATGTCCGCGTTCTACACGCTCGCGGGCCTGGCCTTGCTGTTCACCGATGTCCTTGCTGACACGATCACGACCTATCGCATGCTCATCGGAGGGGTGCTGGTGGGCTACGGGGTGTTGCGCTTCGTACTGTGGAAGCAATGGAAGGACAGACACGATCGACCAGAAGGCCGACCATGAGGACCGGAGCGATCATCGCAGCGACCCTGCTGATGGCCTGTCAAGGCAAGGCGCCGGACCCGCGGCGTGATGATGTGCCCACGAAGGGTGACATCCTCATCGTGGCCGATCAGGATGTTGAGCGGATCATCGAGGCGGAACGCTTCGTCTTCGAGGGCATCTATGCGGAAGCCACGGTAAGGGTGCGCTATTTGCCGGAGACGGAGTTGCGCCAGGCGATGCGCAGTGACTCGGTCCGCGTTGTGTTCACAGCCACCCTCCCCGGGGCCGAGGAGGTCGACTTCTTCCGGTCACGCAACCTCTATCCTGATGATGTGCCTGTCCTCACCGATGCCATCGCGGTGATCCGTGAGGCAGGGGCGATGGACAAAGCGATCAGCGTGGCGGATATCAGGGCGGCTTTGACCGGGGATGGTGCGGTCAAGGTGCTGGTGGAGGATGCACGTGGCGGTATCGTCCGTACGGTGATCGATTCCGTGCTGGGTGGGCAGGCCGATGGCTTGCGCAACATGGCCGTGGTACCCGGTCTTGACAGCCTCATCAGTCGGCTCAACGCCACCCCAGAGGCGATCGGCCTCATCTCCTTCGCCCGCATCAGCGACCTGGACGACCCCGCCTGCCGTGCGTTGCGCGAACGGTTCACGCTGTGTGCGGTGGCCGGGTCAGAAGGGCCCATCATCCCGAACCAATCGACCCTGGCGGACGGCCAGTACCCGCTGAGGCGCAAGCTCTACGCCGTGCTGAAGGAGGGGAAGACCGGGCTTGGCACCGGTTTTGTTTCCTTTGTGGCCGGCCATAAAGGCCAGCGCATCATCCTCAAATCCGGCCTTGCGCCGCATACCGTGCCGGGTCGGGAGGTGGAGCTGGTGACGAACTAAGAACATGAAGCAGCATTTCCTTCGTAATGTGTTGATGGTCACGGTCTTTACCGCGAGCATTGGCACCCACGCCCAGACCATCGCCGAAGGCATCGCCCTCACCGAGAGCGAACGCTTCGAGAAGGCGGCGACCACCTTCCGCAGTTTGCTCTCCGCCAGCCCCACGGACGGTGAGGCCTGGTTCTACCTCGGCGAGAACTATTTCGAGAACGAACGCGAGGATTCCGCCGCCTACTGCTACAACAAGGGCGTGGAGGTGAACCCGCGCCAGCCGCTCAACCACGCCGGTCAGGGCAAGGTGCTCTGGGTGAAGGGTCAGCAGGCCCAGGCCATCGCCAAGTTCGACGAGGCGATCAGCATCGCCACGGACAAGGCCAACAAGTTCCCGAAGAAGCTCCAGGCCCAGACCCAACGTGAGGTGGCCGAGGGTTATGCCAGCGGAAATACCAAGGACCTGACGAAGGCCATGGCCGCCGTGGACGCCGCCATCGCCCTGGACCCGACCGATCCCGAAGCCCTCATCCTGAAGGGTGACATCCTGTGGGAACAGAACCCTACCGATGCTTCGCAGCCCATCAGCTTCTACAAGAAGGCCTCGGACCTGCGCACCACCAGCGCCAAGCCGGTCTCGCGTCGCGGCCTGGTCTATCGTCGTGCCCAGAACTACGACGCTGCCATCGCGGAGTACGACAAGGCCA